>JAVXBC010000005.1:0-49406 GCA_036660195.1 Acinetobacter sp. | reverse complement strand
AAGTTTATTCACGTGCACAACTGTTAGATCATATCAACCCAGACAGTTTTGATGTCGCGGATCGTGTAATTGATAGCCATATCAAGAACCTGCGCCGTAAAATTACAGACGCTGCTGAAACGGGGAATCGCCATGAGTGGATTCAAGCAGTGTATGGGGTAGGTTATCGTTTTGAATATCCTGATGATTGATAGAGTTCGAATTTAAGCAAAGTAATAATCCACATCTAAACTCAAACCCAGTGCAAATAATTGTTGAATATTAGATGCACTAACGAGTCGATGATGTGGATTTTCCAAATGTCCCGTTGCATTGAGGCTTAGAGAATATCGAGTATCAAAAAAGAGTTGTTTTAAAGTACTTTGATGGGGTTGTAACTGTAAAAGTACATCAGCGATATGCTCATTAAGTTTTGCATTCTCACGATCTAAACGTGAATATAATTTAATCAATGAATTCTGATGTTTGGCCTGTCGGTTGGTTTCTGGTTTCACTCCCTGATCAAAACACACTTCAAAAGTTAATTCAGGGAACAATTGTTGCAAATCATGCGCAGATAATTTAGACCAAATACTGAAATAAGCGTATTCACTACATGGTTTTGATTTTTCTATTGTTTTTATAGATTGAGCATAAGGAGAATCATGCCCATCATCCTGATCTAAATAACTATGTACATGGAATTCTGCATTTAATTGGCTAAGCCCTCGAAGTAAATTAATATCAAGATGAAAACCTGCATTTTGTGTATTTGCGCCATGCGTAACCAAATGCAGAGTACGAATAAAGGTCTGAGGTAGGTTTAGAATTTCTGTATTGTGCTTAAGTCGAGCAAACCAATGGAGTAATTGCTGTACATCATTTTGACAGTCATCCACATTAAAACGAATACACAGCTGCTGAAATTGCTGTGTGCCATCATCACTAATTTGATCTTTATTCCAAGCTTCACAGTCATGCATTCGATCAAACTGATATGGCTCAACAATTGCTTGAACATCCTGTTCATTGTCTTGCGAGATGGTGAAATAAAAATATTCACGATATTTCTGTTGTTGGGACATTTATTATAAATCTCACTTTATCCTGTGGATAGTCACAACTTTACCCACAGAAAATGTTGATAGCTTTAAAAATTATGGATGAATAATAATTTTAGTTTTGTCGTTAACGAGCTGCCATATTTCATCCATATCTGAATTAGTAACGGCAATACAACCTAAAGTCCAATCTTTGCGCGGCATATAACTTGCGCTTGCTGGGAGTGAATTTATTCGCTTCGGGAAACTGCCGTGAATCATCACATCACCACCTGCGGGTTGATTGAGCTGTTTGGCATAAGCGCTATCCGCTGTATTAGGATAGGAAATATGCAAAGACTTATAGAACGCACTTTTAGGATTACGCCAGTCAATGGAGTAAGTGCCTTCGGGTGTTTTGCCATCACCTTCAAACTGCTTATGCCCAACTGGGTTAAAACCTAAACGCATGGGGTAACTTCGTATCACCACATCATGATGTTTAAGCTGCAATATGCGTTTGCTTTTAAAAACCTCGATTGAATTAATGGGCGTGGTTTCATTCAGCTTTTGTATGTCTTGTGCCGAAAGTGGCTTGTGTATTGGCGTAGATGTCGGCAAGTACTTTTCAAATTTATAAAAAGCTAATCCGCTTAGAATAATAAGTAGTACCAATCCAATCATAAGCCCTAATTTCATTATCTTTTTTCCTAAGACGAACAACTCACCTGAGCCGCGATAGCGGCGCAAGGGAACCCAAACGATTCAGGATTAAGATGAACAGCTTACAGAAATTTCAGGCACATCACTTGGCAAAGGTGCCGTATCTTGTGCAGTTTCCAAGTCAATTTGCTTTTGATAAGGCTGATTCAATAGCTTAAATAAACGATCAACCTCACTAAAATCACCACGTTCAGCCTGCTCAATGGCTTTTTGCGCTATATGATTACGCAGAATATACTGCGGATTCACTTGCTGCATGGTTTGATTCAATTCATCAGTATTTTGGTGTTGTCGAATATTGTGATAATGGGTGAGAAAATCATCAAACTGTTGCACATGAATGCAATCATCTCGAAGAGCTTTGTACTCTTGCTGCTGCAAACGAATAAAACTTTGGGTGTAGTCGAGTTGTTCGGTTTGTAAAATACGAAGGAATGCAAAACTACAATCTAAGCTATCTTTATGAAAATGCGGAAGCCCCATTTTTTGACACAAGCCTTGACCATAATGCTTTAAAAAAATCGGTTCAAACTGATCTAAACTCGCCGCCAAGTCATGTTTAAATTGTTCTTTAATTTCAGGTGTGGCAAGTGGAACTAAGGTATTTAACCAAGTCCACAGATTCCAATGTCCAATACTCGGTTGGTTTTGATAAGTATAGCGACCTTGATAATCCGAGTGATTGTTAATCCAATTCGGGCGGAAGCGTTCCATAAAACCATAAGGGCCAAAGTCTAAGGTTGAGCCTGTAATATTTAAATTATCAGTATTCATTACACCATGCGCAAAACCGACCAATTGCCATTTGGCGATCATGATCGCTGTTTTTTCAATCACGGCTTGCACAAAAGCAACCACTGGATTTTCTGTTTCTAAACATTCTGGATAATGCCATTCAATACATTTCTGGGTAAATTCAGGCAGAAGTTCAGGTGCGTATTGATTGATCCATTCAAAATGACCAAAACGGATATGACAGTCTGATGTGCGCAAGAGCATTGCACCTAATTCCAAAGTTTCACGCTGCACGCCTTGGGCTGATGTGGTAAAACCAAGCGCATGACTGGAAGCAACGCCAAAAGCATTGAGGGCATGTCCAGCCAAATATTCTCGAATTACGGAGCGCAATACCGCACGACCATCGCCCATGCGAGAGTAGGGGGTTGAACCTGCACCTTTAAGGTGTAGATCAATGGTTTGCCCCTGTTGATTGAGGATTTGCCCGATGAGTAAACCGCGACCATCGCCGAGTTGTCCTGCCCATTGTCCAAACTGATGCCCCGCATAAACCATCGCCAAAGGTGTGAATTCAGTAAAGGTTTTTTGTCCGCTACAAATCTCCACCCAATGTGCTTTGTCTTCATCACTCCATTGCAATTCATCTGCCAAAGCTTCATTGAAATGTCCTGCTTTCGCGCCACGTAACGGACTTGGCTGTTGTTGATGGTAAAGTTTAGCGTTGAGCGAAGCATAGCGTGAATTAAAATGCATATAGAAAGATCGGCAAGGCGAGAAATAAAGACTATAACAAATTTAGCTTCTAGCCGCGATTAAAGCCGTACAAACACTTTTCACTAAACATAAAAAATGGCTCCGTAGAGCCATTTTTGAATCATTAAAAATTATTGAGAAACTGGTGTTTTTTTGATATTACGCATCAAGGTTTCTAAACATTCACGATGATGCACCAAACGATGTTCGAGCAATTGGAAATCTGCTTTGAGTTTATAGTCGATTTGATGAATTTTTTCAGCCATTGCTGCTTTCTTCGCATGCAACTCTTGCTCTTTCAATTTCGCCCAATCGTTGAGCGTCAGGGTAAATGCTTCATATTCTTGAGCAATGCGTTGCTTCATTTGAATGATGTCGGCATTAACATTATGACCATAAATCGCCAAATCACGTTCCGCATATTTAAAGCGCATCGCAAGTTCTGCTTTTTTAATATTAAAGCTTGGAATACGACGCAATTTTTGCGTTAAACCGACCGTTGATAAAGACCAAATTAACCATTTTGTTGGGTCATATTGCCACCACTTCACGCCATTACGATAGTCGTATTGGAAGATGTGGTGATAGTTATGGTAGCCTTCGCCCCATGTGAAAATCGCTAACCAGAAGTTATCACGTGCGGTATTTTCATCCGTATAAGGACGTTTGCCCCACATGTGACACAAGGAGTTAATAAAGAAAGTCACATGATGGCTGATGATCAAACGCAGCAATCCACCTAACAATAATACGCCCCAAAGATCGCCAACCGCCCAGCCAATAACTGCTGGAATGCCTAAGTTGGTCGCAAGCACCAATGGAATATAATATTTGTGTTGGAACATGACCATTTTGTCATTGAGCAAATCAGGTACATTCTTATAGTCGGTAGAACCACTTGGATAATCTCGCAACATCCAGCCAATGTGCGAATACCAAAAGCCTTTTTTAGCAGAATAAGGATCAAGATCAACATCATCGACATGACGATGATGGACGCGATGCCCAGAAGCCCAAAATAAAATACTATTTTGAATGGCAAACGTGCCACCTAGCATCATCATGAAACGTACAATCCATGACGCTTCATAGGTACGATGCGCCCATAAACGGTGATAACCTGCCGTAATTCCAAGACTACTAAACGCCAATAAACAGATTAAACTTACCCATGCCGCAGTACTAAAATTGGCATAATAAGCATACAATGGAAGAAGAATAATCGCCGCGATTGGTGTGCCTAGAAGTACAATTGCACCAGTCCAATTAATTGGGGCTTTTTCGAGTGGGGCGGAAGTCATATCCGTCATCGCTCCTGAAAATCTTGTGAATACAAGATAATTAAATCAAATGAGATAGCACCACCAATCTTACCGATATCTGCTATTTTAGCGCCAATATTAGCATGGTGATCTGAAAGAACACTAGTATTATTATACAATTGTATTTCAATAATATTAACAAAATAAATACTTCAAAATAATCAATCAATTGATAAGGGGATTTATGTATGCAAGTGAAAACTGCTAGGACACATAGACGTATATTTCCTCAATCTATCATTCTCAATACTTTGGTTTTTATGGTTGTTGTAATGCTCGCTGCTTGTCAAAGCCAAGCGCCTAAAGAAGTGTCTCAAAAAGTTCACAATACGACACTTCAACCGAAACGTGGAAGTCAATTACCACTCATGCAAGTGCGTAAAAGTATGGATGGTGTGCAAGATGTCGAATGGCAAATCGTACTTGTCCAAAATAAACGGATGATGTTTTTCAATCAGTACCCAAGCTTACTGCTTAATTCGGCTGCGAAAACGCTTTCAGGGCATACAGGCTGCAATGTGATTTATGGTCGATATCAGTATGAATTTGCACAACAGAAAATAGTTTTTGATGCGATGGCGGGACATGAAAGTTGCCCGAAAGCTTTAGCGCAGGAAGCCGATTTGATGGATGCAATTCAACGAATCAAACGGTTTCAGCTTGATGGTACACATTTGTATTTACTCGATGAAAAAGGGCAGCGTTTGATTCAAGCACAACGCAAAAGACAGTAGAAAGTCGAACAGTTTTGGAATGCTCGAATCACGATTCATTTTGCAAATGTTGTCGCATCACTTGTGGAATATCAGTAATTAAACCTTGTACCCCCATCTGTTGCAGATGTTTGGCGCGTTCGGCATCGTTGACCGTCCAAACACTGATCTCAAGACCTGCATGTTGGGTAAGTTGAATGATTTCATCGGTGGCAAGTTGATCTTTCCAACCGATTTGGCAGCAGCCATATTGATCTGCTAATTCAATCGCATAAGCACCCACGGGTATTTCAATTAATAAGCCACGCTTGAACTGACTTTGCGAACGCTGCAACGCCGCTAAAATTTGAATATCAAAACTGGTAATGGTCGCAGTTTTTTCAAAACCCTTTAGCTCTTGGTGTAACTGAACAATTAACCGTTCAGCAGCGGTATCATCTACGACTGCTTTAATTTCCACTTCGATATGTTCAAAATCGACTAAGCATTGCAGAACTTGTTCTAGGCTTGGGGTATATTCGGGCTGTGTCCAATTTGCCCATTGCAGTCGGTGATCAAATTGTTGCGCTTGTTTGAGGGTACAGCTTTCAACTTGTTGCGACTGTCCAGTAGTGCGAACAAAATCATCATCATGAATCACGACAAGTTGGTCATCTTGCAGTTGGCGCACGTCAAATTCTACCGCACGTACGCCTAAATCGTGCAAATAACGAAATCCGCCTAAGGTATTTTCAGGTGCTTCACCTCGCGCGCCGCGATGACCAATTATGCGCATCTCAATTTCACCTGTTAAATATGATGACGATTAATAAATATTGTCATTAATATTTTTTTGCCACAAGACTTCACTGCCCCCTTCGGCACGTTGTAAAGTGCGAGATGCGACAAATAACCAGTCCGATAAGCGATTTAATAGCTGCAAAGCAGTGTCTTGAATATTTTGATCTCGTGCATGTACAGTCATTAATGCACGCTCTGCACGACGGCAAACTGCCCGTGCTTGGTGCGCATAACTACAGGTGAAACTTCCAGATGGTAGGATAAACTCTTTCAGCATCGGTAATGCTTCATTCATTTGATCAATGTCTTTTTCAAGAAATTCAATACACACCGTTTGCAGTAAATGATAGTTGGGAATACAGACTTCACCACCTAAATCGAATAGCCAATGCTGAATCAGACTTAAGTTTTTATCCCATTGCGTTTTATTTTCGATTTGACTGCTGTTGATATGTGCGCGTAATACACCAATGGTTGCATTGAGTTCATCAACATCTCCTAAGGCGATGATGCGTAAATCATCTTTGGCGACACGTGTGCCGTCACCCAGACCTGTAGTGCCTGTATCACCTGTACGGGTGTAAATTTTACTTAAACGGTGTCCCATCGGGATTCCTCAAATAAAAAAGGGATAATGTCGGTCAAGAACATTATCCCGAAACTGAAGTTAACGAAATATTTTTTTTGATTTGTTTAAGGGATTAATAACGCAGCGTAACACCAACTGATGCTTGACGACCACCATTCACATACCAATTGCCAAAATTATAAACAGTTTTATATTCGACATCGCCTACATTTTGGATGTTCGTAAAAACTTTAACATTTGGATTGATATTCCAATAGGTGTTTAAGTCTACAGTCGCATAACCTGGAACTTGTGGTGGGTTTGCAGCATTTGCGGCATTCGATTTAGCGCGCGCGACCACTGACGCACTAATTCCATAAACAGAATTTTCTAAACCTGTCGTTAAAGTTAAAGTCTGTTTTGGACGATACGCAATTTCTAAGTCGGTCTCTTTATTTTCTGTTTTAACGTAAGCATATTCAGTAGAGAGGAACAGATCATCCTGTTTCCATTTCAAACCTACTTCACCACCAGTAAATTGTGCCTTATTTAAGTTTTCATAGGTGCTGGTTGTGGTATTGGTTGGCAGATCGTATGAAGATGAGAAGGCAATTAAATTTTTCACATCTGTTTTATAAGCCGAGAAAGAAGCCGATAAGTTTGGCGTAAACTGATGATCTAGTCCAATTTCATAGGAAGTACTTTCTTCTGGTTTTAGCCCAGTATTTCCATAGGTATGATAAATACCATAAGTACCAAAATCTGCTTCACTATGAAAGTATAACTCGGTCAATGACGGTGCTCTGAATGCAGAGCCAACATTTGCGTAAACACTCGTCGTTGGCAGTACAAAATAACGAATCGCAGCTTGACCTACAGTGTGGTTGCCAAATTTTTCGTTATCTTCTAAACGAACACCAACCTGAGTTGAGACAGTGTCTGTTTTGTATTGGTGTTGTACGTAATAGCCTTTTGAATCAATCTCTTGTGTGCCATTTAAAATAGCAGCATCATGATATTCTTGATTATCAAGACTTGCACCACCCAAGATATTTTGGTTTGGGCTAAACTGCCACTTTAGATTTAAATCACCTTCATTACGCTTGGTGTCGGCATGGTAAGGCATAAATTCAACAAAACTTTGACTATCTTCAAAATGTGAGTAACGTGCATTCATAGTCAAATCAGCATTGAGCTTGTATTCAATATTGCCGTTGATCAATTGATTTTCAAATTCACGGTTCGCACTATTGGATGCACCACCATTGTCTGAATAATTATTAGTGCCTTTATTTTGGCTGATTGCAACACTTGCATTTACATTATCATTATTGTCATAGCCCAATTTTGCGCTATAGCCTTTTTGATCATAAGCTGCTTTCAAATTGTCTGCTTGGGTATCAAAAATAGGTGTGCCATCGCTTTCCATCCGCTGTCCGCGAATTTGAGCGTAGATGCCGTGATCGCTCACTAAATCTGTACCTACTGAGGCTTTATAGGTGTTATTTTCACCGTAAATACCAGTAACAAAAGCCGTATTTTTCTTCGGTGTGGCAGTAATCATTTGAATTACGCCCGCAATTGCATCAGTGCCATATTGGACAGACGATGGGCCTTTTAAGACTTCAATTTGCTGAAGATCAGTGGTATCTAAAGTTTCAGGATAAATTGGGCTTAATGTGTTCGATGTATTTAATCGCGCACCATCTTTCAATAATAAAACATGGTTGGGGTTTGAGCCACGAATCGAAAGAGATGTCCCTTGTCCTAGGCCACCACTTTGTTTGATATATACCGATGGATCACGCTGAATTACATCCGATACATTGAGTAATGGATTTTGTTCAATGGTTTTTTGATTGATGACGTTTAAACGTGCAGGAACGGTTTTGAGCTTTTCTTCGCTGCGTGAAGCTGTGACAACAATCGTATCAAGTTGCGCAATTTGATCAGTGGTCTGATCTTCCGCAAAAACAACTGAAGAAAACCCCATTGCAATAGCAATAGCACCAACTAAACGAGTCGGTTGAAAATTAGTAGACATACGCGCTCCAAACATTCACCCGTCGTGAATGGTATTGTGGAAAGAAGCAACAAGCAGGTCTCCGGACTTCACTATAATCATCAGATGGATGATGCTATTAATCATCTTCCCGCATATAAAAATGCAGTGATTTGCTTGGGTGCATAGATTAATAATTCGGTGTTACCGTTGCGAGGGCAGCGTTAGATTTTCACCAACTTCCCTATAAGCAAAAGAATTTGCTTTAGACTTGTCGCTAGATGTCGCTCAGTATAAAGTCACTGCGTTTTTTAAACAATTGCATTTTGGAATGAACTTTGCCCCAAGTGCGCCAAATTGCATTACAATGCAACAGTTCCGACAGATTATTCAGATTACAAAATATGCGCCAGACTCAAGTGCGAACGCGCGCCAAAATTTGCGGCATTACCCGAGCACAAGATATTCATGCAGTGGTTCAAGCGGGAGCAGATGCGATTGGATTGGTTTTCTTCCCACCCAGTCCGCGACATGTCAGCATTGAGCAAGCGCAAACATTGGCAAAATTAATTCCGCCTTATGTGCAATTAGTTGGCTTATTTGTGAATGCAACCGTTGAAGAAATACAAACAGTCCTCAATTCTGTACCCTTAGATGTATTGCAATTGCATGGTGAAGAAACACCTGAGCAATGCCAACACATTGCAGCGCAATGCAAACGCCGTTGGTATAAAGCCATTCAGGTTAAACCTGATTTAGATGTCGTTGCCGAAATTCAACGCTATCAAGTTGTTGGCGCAAGTGCGGTACTCTTAGACGCATGGCATCCTGAATTAAAAGGCGGAACAGGGCACAGCTTTGATTGGAATAAATTTCCTCAATTAGATATACCAATTATTTTGGCAGGCGGATTAACCCCTGAGAATGTAAGTTTAGCGATTGAAACGACAGCAGCCTATGCGGTGGATGTCAGCGGTGGTGTAGAGTCCGCAAAAGGTATCAAAGACCAACAACTCATTGAAAAGTTTATGCAAGGAGTCCAACGTGGATCAGCAAAATCTTAGTCCAGACAATCAAACGATTGACTATACCCAGTTTCCAAATGCACAAGGGCATTTCGGAATTCACGGTGGACGTTTTGTGTCAGAAACGCTGATGGCCGCGCTTGAAGATTTAGAAAATCTTTATGCACGTATGAAAAATGATGCTCAATTTTTGGCAGAATTTGACCGTGATCTTGCATTTTATGTTGGTCGTCCGAGTCCACTTTATCACGCTGAACGATGGTCACAGCATCTCGGTGGTGCGCAAATCTATCTTAAGCGTGAAGACCTGAATCACACGGGTTCGCACAAGGTTAATAACACCATTGGTCAGGCACTATTAGCAAAACTTTCAGGTAAAAAACGAATTATTGCTGAAACAGGTGCGGGGCAACATGGTGTAGCGACGGCAACTATCGCAGCGCGTTTGGGTATGGAATGTGTGGTATTTATGGGCGCGGAAGATGTGAAACGCCAAGCCATGAATGTCTACCGTATGCGTTTACTTGGCGCAACGGTTGTACCTGTAGAAAGTGGTTCAAAAACATTGAAAGATGCCATGAACGAAGCAATGCGTGACTGGGTCACTAACGTTGATAGCACCTACTATGTCATTGGTACAGTGGCAGGGCCACATCCATATCCACAATTGGTTCGTGATTTCCAGTCGATTATTGGTCGCGAAGCACGTCGTCAAATCCAAGAGCAAGCAGGGCGTTTACCTGATGCATTGGTGGCATGTGTCGGCGGTGGATCAAATGCGATGGGTTTGTTCTATCCATTCTTGAATGATCAATCTGTGAAAATGTATGGCGTTGAAGCAGCGGGCTATGGCATTGAAACGGGAAAACATTCTGCACCTTTAAATGCAGGTCATGTCGGAGTCTTACACGGTAACCGTACCTATTTGATGTCGGATGAACAGGGTCAAATCATTGAAACACATAGTATTTCAGCAGGTCTGGATTATCCAGGGGTAGGGCCTGAACATAGCTTCCTGAAAGACATGAACCGTGTTAACTATGTGCCGATTGATGACAATGAAGCGTTACAAGGCTTCCGTGACTTAACCAAAATCGAAGGGATTATTCCTGCGTTAGAAAGTTCACATGCGATGGCGTATGTCACTAAACTTGCGCCGACTATGTCGAAAGATCAGATTATTATTGCGACGGTTTCTGGTCGTGGTGATAAGGACTTAATGACGGTCGCTAAAATTGATGGTATTCCGATGATCGACTTATAAAACTGTATATTGGTATGGTAATATTGTAGGAATAGTGTGCCTGAGCAACATTTATGTTTTGTGTTTCGACTGGTTATACATGGATGTATCACACAACAATAATCATACAGGAATACGGAGTATGACATACTCTTTGCCTAGAACAATCATTAAAGCCTTTGCTCAAATTTTGGATTGGGATTTAGTTAAAAAATCCCAAATTATCTTGCTTTATGCCAGCTTGACAGCTGTTGTTATATATTTTTTACAAATAAAATATATGCATCATCCTTTAGCCAACACAGCATTATTAATTAAGTTTCAATGGCTTTATCCAACTGTATTCATTTTAAATACAATTTTAATTTTATTGGGCTTTCTGATTAAGGAAAAGCCGAAAATGCATATTTATTATGTGTTTTTTTTATCTTTTTACTATCCTTTTTCATTATTAGGTTTGCCGATTGGGATTGGTTTATTGAATCTGCTCAATGGGGTTGTTTTTATGGGGATTGCCTTTACGGCATTATTATTGTTTCCTCGTTTTGTGGTTTATTGGGGATTAGCTTTCTATGTAATTACCTACTATATTTTGTCTGGGCTTACAGTTCTGGGTGATTTGGATTATGCAATGGCTTATAAGCCTTATGCATTGCTAAATAAAGAGATTCAGAATGCCCAGATTATTTATTCAATGTTTTATACCACTTTATACGCAGCATTCACGATTACATTATTTGATATTAGTATTGAACGTTGGCGACGATATAATTCAAAAATCGAAAAGTTAAGTGCGACCGATGAATTAACCAGTTTATTTAATCGTCGTGGGGTCAATCAAATTATTGATTTACAGATGCAGCAGGCAAAAGTGACCCAGCGTGAAACGTCATTGATTATGGTTGATATTGATAATTTTAAAAAAATTAATGATCGATATGGACATCATCAAGGGGATGTAGTTTTAAAGCATGTCGCTGATATACTTCGTAAGAACTTAAGAATCAGCGATGTGATTGGGCGTTATGGTGGTGAAGAATTCGTGATTCTATTGCCGTCTACCCCGATTGAAAGTGCAGTTGAAGTCGCAGAAGTTTGCCGTAAAGCATTGGAACAAAGTACGATTAAAATGAAAGGAAATGAACCCCTCCATGTCTATGCTTGCTTTGGCGTGAGCAGTACAGATCATGTGGGTTATGATTACTTAGATTTGTTTGACCAAGCGGATAAAGCATTATATCAAGCGAAGCGAAATGGTAAAAATCAGGTCAGAACTGTTTTTACACTTTAATTGACTAGGGGAAAAGATTTGGAATTAATACAAAGCAATGGTCAGCCGCGTTACGGAAGGTTTGATCAAGTTCCTTCTGAAATAAACTTAGACAATTATCGTTATAAAACGCCATATGGTGATGTGCGGACAGGTTGGCGCAAGCAGCTTAAATATAAAAAATTTAAGTTTTGTGGATTGCAGCATCAGCAATACAGCATTGGCGTGGCGATTGTAGACTTGTCTTGGGCAGGGCATGGCTTTTTCTACGTCTATGATCATTTGTCTGAAAAAGTGGTGGAATGGAATGCCATTCAACCTTTTGGCTTAAAAACTCAGTTAGATGAACAACCATTATTTAGTCATAGTTATTTTAAGAAATCAGGCTATGAGTTTGAGATGCAACATGCCAATGGCGTACGTTATATCCAAGTGTCTAAAAATGGTCACATTCAACTTAAAGCGCATATCGCGTGTGAAGGTACCGAACCACTGAGTATGTGTAGCCCAACAGGTATTAATGGCTGGACGTATACGCAAAAACAGACCACTTTAAGTGTTGAGGGATTCTTTATTGACCCAAATCAACAACGCATTGAGTTTAATGCAGATAGCCTTGCTGCATTGGATGATACCAGTGGTTTTCTACGCCCTGAAACAGCATGGTTTTGGTTGTCTTGCCAATTTAGAGATGAAAAAAATCGCCGCATTGGTGTTAATCTTGCATCAGGTGTGAATGAAAGTTTTGGTAATGAAAATACCCTATGGGTTGATGGGAAAATTTATCCATTAACTGACGTTTTGTTTGAACAGCAAAGTGAAAAGACGTGGTCGATTCGTTCTTTAGACGAGCGTTTGAATTTAGTGATTGAAACAGCGTGGTGTCGTTTTGAAAATTTAAACTTGCGTTTAGTGGGAAGTCAGTTTAATCAATGGCAAGCCAAAGTGAGTGGTACGATTAATCAGGTAAATATCGACACGGTGCAGTTAAAAAATCAATATGGATTATTAGAACAGCATTATGCGAAGTGGTGATTGCTTCGCAAATCTTTCTTTTTAAATGACTGTATTTATTATTTTAGAGCGATTTATTCTTACAATTTAAAATCCCTCCAAACCTCCCTTTAAAAAGGGAGGCTTTAAAAGAGTTTATAATCCCGCTTGCCAAAAAGCTTCACCCGCAGCAATTGGATCATTGGTCTTGGCTAAAGTATCAATCCAAACATCATATTGACGGATAATCGGATGTTGATTTGGGTGGAAATCTTTCTTAAACCAGTCGCTATATTGTTCTCTTTTTACGGTCAAAATACCATTGCGACCAAAGAACCAAGGTAATCCTTTGGCTGCCATTTTGACGCGTTGCTTCCAGTCAAAGCCATCACTTGTGAGCATCACGTTGGTGCGATAAAACGTAAAACCAAACATTAATATACTGGTAATCACAAGGGCAGACCTGCGGGTTAATTCAGGTACTTCACCGACTTCACGCATGACATCATAAGCAACATCGCGATGTTCCATTTCTTCAATCGCATGCCAAGCAAATAGCGCACGAACAAATGGATCGGCTTCTGCCAAAGTGGCTTTTTTGCTATAAAAAGTATCTGCCATGAGTGCAGTCAGATGTTCAGCCGCTGCGGTCATAGCGATGTTGTATTGTGGCGAACGATATTTGAGTTCAAATCTAAATATTTTCTTCAAGCGATTGGTGAATGCTTCAATCGGCATGCCTTGATCTTTCATGACTTGGTTCATTTTGTCATGTGCCATACCATGTTGTGCTTCTTGACGAATGAAGTCAGCGACTCGCTTTTGTAAATCAGGATCATCAATTTTGTCACGAAATAAACGAATACTTTCAATGAAATAACGCTCGCCCTCTGGAAAAGTCAGACTTAATGCATCAAACATGCGAGTGCGGAAAGGGTCATTGCCAAACCAAAAGCGCGGGGCTTGATCCAAATGAAAATCTAATTTGGTTCTAACAATTGGGTCAACTTGGTAAGAAACCTGAGCGTTCATTTTGCTATTCCTTATTCTTTATGATCCCAGTATGTGAAATGTTCAGAAAAATGTTTTGACAGTTACAGCCAAGTTTTATACAAATAACGACATATCAGGATGAGTTCAAGCGATGTCCGTTAAAATTATTATAGGTTATTTGCGCCTAATACAGCGTCTTTGTCAACAAGAACAGATTGATTTATCAAAAGATGTCGCACCCGAATTATGGCAAGCTTTTCATGCCTGTTTGGAAAATCCTGATGAGCTAGATTTTGATGTTGAGCGCTATGTTTTATTGTTACGCGCGGCGCAGCCTTACTTTTCGCGTCCTATTTGCTTGGTTCTAGCAGAACGCGCCAATTTGCAAGATTTAGGCTTAATGGGTTATTTGGCTTCAACAAGTTTAGATTTGCAGCAAGCTTTGCGGTTATTTCAACAGTTTTATCCCTTGATTTTCAAGCAAACAAATTTAGAACAACTGCAAGTACAAGAATTTCCAAATTATATTCAAATTATTTGGAATGCTCATCATGGCGATTATAGAGAAATGTATGAGTTGAATTTGGCATTGATCTTTAAAATTGCACAAACCATCGTCCAAGATACGCTTACGCCGCCACAATTGATTCAATTTGCTTATCAACCCAGTATGGCGTTGTATCACTTTGAAAAGTTTTATGGATGTAATATTGAAGTTGAAACAGGACAGTATTTAATTCGTTTTTCCAATCAAATTTTAACTGCAAAAAGTATTGCGGGCGACCAACAGTTAAATCAAGTTTTATCGAATCAGGCACAACAATCCATTTATAGTTCGAGTTCTGCTGAAATTCAGCAACAGCAATTTAAACAGAAAATTCAAAGCCATATTCAGCAAGGGTTATTGCAGCAAGAAGAAGGGCTGCAAGCTTATGTCGCACATCGTATGCATTGTTCCGAACGCACCTTACAACGACAGCTAAAAGCGCATGCGTTAAATTTTCAAGATATTTTAGACGACTATCGTTTAGAACAAAGTAAGTTGTATTTACAGCAAGGCAAAACTTTTTCAGATATTGCTGAACGTTTGAATTATGCCGACCAAAGTGCGTTTGGACGGGCTTTTAAGCGTTGGACAGGCATTACACCAAAACAGTTTTTGCAGTCCATTTCTCATTAATATTGGGTCGTAATGCTTTCAAGTTGCTTATATAACTGAAGTTACGCACTTCAAAAGAACAATTTCTTTTTAATGACTTTAGAGGTTGTGTGGCGGAGTCTTACATCAAAAGTTTTAATTTCAGGATTAGCCACTTCGTCTTGCGCTACGTTAAAGCAGTGCTTTAACTTGCTCAGGCTCGCCCTACTTTTTTTCGGAAAAATGAGAAGCGCTGATTCGCAAGGAAACCATCTTGCAGAACTTCGTTCTTCATCCGCAAAACTCGTCGGCTAACGGATATTGATTAATTGCATCGCAGAAACAATACCTAGCAAAAGGAGTCCTGTCTCAAACAGTTGCGAATGACCTTATTTGTGTATCAATCACCGTCAAGGTTAAAAATATATTTTTAAAGTGACTGTGTAACATTAGTTAATAACCAAAAATATCAAACTTGCTACGAGTGCAAAAATGAATGAGAACATTCCATGTTGCAATCACGTCAAATGCTATTCAATCATTCAAAAATAGCGTTACAATGCAATGGTTTTTGTATTATTGAAAAAACGCCTGAATTTATAAACATCAAGGAAAACTTAATCCTATGTCACGTCTTGCCACTCGTTTTGAACAGCTTAAATCACAGCATCGTAAAGCATTGGTTTCTTATGTTATGGCAGGTGACCCGCATCCACAGGTTACAGTTCCTTTGCTGCATCAAATGGTCGATGCAGGGGTAGATGTAATAGAACTTGGTTTACCTTTTTCTGACCCGATGGCGGATGGGCCTGTGATTGCATTAGCTGCTGAGCGCGCTTTAGCGGGCGGAACCAATACCTTTGATGCATTGAATATGGTGAAAGCTTTTCGCGAAAAAGATCAAACCACGCCTGTGGTGTTAATGGGTTATTTGAATCCTGTTGAAGTGATTGGCTACGAAAAATTTGTGGCGTATGCAAAAGACTGTGGCGTAGATGGAATCCTTTTGGTGGATTTACCACCTGAAGAATCTAAACAGTTGGGCGAAGTGTTAAGCCAAAATGACATGGATCAAATCTTCTTACTCGCACCGACTTCAACAGATCAGCGTATTCAACATGTGGTGAATCAAGCCAGCGGTTTTGTTTACTATGTGTCACTCAAGGGCGTAACAGGCGCAGCGACATTGGATACCGCTGAAGCGGCAGCTCGAATTGCGAAAATTAAAAGTAAAACAAATGTACCTGTAGGTGTAGGTTTTGGAATTAGCGATGCAGCTTCTGCAAAAGCCATGGGACAAGTGGCCGATGCGGTGATTGTTGGCAGTGCTTTCGTGAAAAATTTTGCGTCATTCTCTGCCGATGAAGCCACCCAAAAGACGGTTGAAAAAGTGAAGGAGCTTCGAGCTGCGCTCGATGAGTTGTCATGAGTGAAGAAAAAAAAATAACAGGAAAAATTTTAAGTCATGCAGCACCTTGGACTGAACGTAAAGTTCCAGGCATTCAAATTTCAAATGAGCTGCAAACTTTCAAAGCAACCTTTACTGAACCGACCATAGAGTGCCCTGAATGCCATGCGCTGGTGACACGTACCGCGATGTCTTTCAACGCGTATGTCTGCCCACAATGTGATGAGCACTTACGCATGCGGGCACGTGATCGTTTGAACTGGTTTTTTGATCAGGTCAATACAGAACTCGGGCAAGAGTTTAGTGCGAAAGACCCACTCGGTTTTGTCGATAGCAAACCATACCCAGACCGTATGCGTGAAGCGCAAGATAAAACAGGCGAAACGGAAGCACTTGTGGTGATGCAAGGTTCGCTCAAGGGATTAGATTTAGTTGCATGTGCCTTTGAATTCGATTTCATGGGCGGTTCAATGGGTACAGTCGTTGGAGACCGTTTTGTGCAAGCGGCAGAACGTGCCATTGAATTGCAACAGCCTTTAATTTGTTTCGCAGCTTCAGGCGGCGCGCGTATGCAAGAAGGCATGTTGTCGCTGATGCAAATGGCGCGAACTGCCGCTGCCATTCAAAAAATGAAACAAGCACGTGTTCCTTATTTGGTGGTCTTGACCCATCCTGTGTATGGCGGTGTTACGGCTTCGTTGGCGATGTTAGGTGATGTTCACCTCGCTGAACCAAAAGCCATGATTGGTTTTGCAGGCAAACGCGTGATTGAACAGACTGTGCGTGAAAAACTCGAAGAACCATTTCAACGTGCAGAATATTTGCTTGATCATGGCGTGATTGATCAAATTGTTCATCGTCATGCCTTGCGTGACACTGTGTACAGACTCGTTGCTAAGTTGATGAATTTACCTTGAAAGCAAATGCGCCAACTTCAACAGACACCTTAACTACATGGCTCGATTATTGGGGCCATGTTCATGTTACAGGCATTGATTTAGGTTTAGAACGGGTCATTCCTGTGGCTGAAAAGCTAGGGGTAATGCAAATTCAAGCCAAAGTTTTTACAGTTGCAGGAACGAATGGTAAAGGTTCAACGACCACAACACTCGCGGCGATTTTAAATGCGCAAGGCTACAAGGTCGGTTTATATCAGTCGCCGCACATTTACCGTTTTAATGAACGCGTCAAGTTGGCAGGTGTGGAAGTTGATGATCAAAGTTTAATTGATGCTTTTGTTTTAGTCGATCAAGCGCGCCGTGACTGTGGTTTAAGTCTATCCTTCTTTGAAGCCACCACCTTGGCGGCATTTGTCATTTTTAAACAGAAAGCATGTGATGTTTGGGTACTTGAAGTTGGTTTGGGTGGTCGTCTCGATGTGGTCAATGTCATTGAGCCTGACGTTGCCGTGATTACCAATATTGGTTTAGACCATACCGATTGGTTAGGCGATACCATCGAAAAAATTGCTTTTGAAAAAGCAGGTATTATTCGTCCCAATATCCCCGTGATTTTTGCAGGGCAGCAAGAACTTCCACAAGCCATCCAAGATAAAGTCACAGAAACGCAAGCGAGTTTATATACGCTGAATCGTGATTATTTTTATCAACCGAATAATGACGGTCAAACTTGGTCATTTGCATCTTCTGGTACAACCTTAACACTGCCTGTAGGGCAGTTGGCATTGGATAATATTTCGACTGCGGTGGCTGCTGTGTTGATCAGCGGACTTGAAATTTCACAAACTTCAATTGCTACAGGTATTCAACAAGCACGTTTACAAGGTCGTTTTGAAGTTCGACAGATTCAAGACAAAACCGTGATATTTGATGCAGGTCATAATCCACACGGTGTTGAATTTTTATTGAAGCAGTTGCAGAAATTCTTAAAATACCATACACAATATACAGAAGTGATTGCGGTATTCTCCATGTTGGCAGACAAAGATATTGCATCGGTCACCGATTTACTAAAAACAACAGTAAACGATTGGTTTATAGCTACCTTAGATGTGCCGAGAGCCGCGCCGATGCAACAATTGCAAGATGCCTTGCAGGGTCAACAAGTGCATACCTTTGATCATATTCAGCAAGCTTTTGAAACTGCCGTGCAACAGTGTCATCACCATCAACTCATATTAGTCTGTGGTTCGTTTCATACTTTAGAAGCGGTCTGGGAGTCATTAGAACAATGTCAATGAATAACAATCAACGTTGGATGGGTGGTATTGTTCTACTCGGAGGTGGCGTGTTGTTGGCAGCGCTGCTTTTTAAAGGTAATGAAGAAATTAAACAAGATCAGCCACAGTCAACGCAGGTGCATTCGACCACACAGAATCAGCCAAAACCTAAACCGCTTACACCGAGTCAAGGCGGTGAGATGGTGCAATTGCAAGATTTGGCTGTCGACGTTGAAACCGAAAAACGTTTGCTTGAAGAGCAACGTCGTTCACGTGAAAAAGCAGTAGCAGAGCAAGAAGCACGTGCGGCTGAATTTCTAAAAATGCAGCAACAAGCCGAAGCTGCGGCAGCACGAAAAGCAGCGGAAGAATATGCTGCCATCAACGCACGTCGAAACCCTGAACAAGACAGTTCTGACAATATTCCACCTGAATTGGTGGAAGATGAGACTGCGAAGAAACAACGTCTTGCTGATGAAAAACGGAAATTAGAAGACAAGAAAAAAGCCGAACAGCAAAAGAATGATCAACAGAAAACAGAGCAACAAAAAACGGATGCTGAACGTAAGTTAGCTGATGAAAAGCGTAAAGCTGAAGCCGATAAAAAAGCTGAAGATGAAAAACGCAAAGCAGATGCTGACAAAAAAGCAGCAGATGAAAAACGTAAAGCAGAAGCTGATAAGAAAGCAGCAGATGAAAAGCGTAAAGCAGAAGCAGACAAAAAATCAGCAGATGAAAAACGTAAAGTAGAAGCTGATAAGAAAGTGGCTGATAAAAAAGCGGCTGATGAGAAAAAACGTAAAGCTGAAGAAGATGCTAAGAAAAAAGCCGAAGCTGAAAAAGCACGTGAACTTTTGGAAAATGGCGATAAAAACTGGATGGTACAAGTGGCATTGGCTGCAAACCAAGCCAATGCGGATGCAGTTGTCTCCAAGTTACGTGCCAAAGGTTACAAAGTGACGACCAGCCAAACCACGAAAGGCATTCGCATTATGGTCGGGCCATCTAAAGACCGAGGCGTTGCAGATGCGGCACGTAAGAAAATCACGTCTGATGAAAGCTTAAATATGAAATCGGCTTGGGTGATTGACTGGGTGCCACTTGAACAGCGGTAAATAATTAGCGATTAAATTGTAGTTATGTAGATGGATTCGACAGCTGCTGTTGAATCCATTTTACATTTTCAGGGCTAAATAAATGATCAATGTTTTTCCACAGCAGATGATAACCATAGCCACCTTGTTTCATTTCATTTTTCGCATCTTCAATTGCCCACTTCTCAAAAACAATCCGATACATGGCAATGGTTGCACCAGTACGATCAGAACCATGATAACAATGGATCAGCACTTTTTGATTGTGTTGTTTTGCGGTTTGAATGCTTTGCATGGCGGTAAGCAAGTCATTACGGTCAATCGCCCACGTATTCATCGGAATATGCACCAAATTAAATGGCTGATCTTTTAAAATTGTGGCATCTGCATTTCGAGCCCTTAAATTGATGACGGTGCCAATATTATGCTGTTTAAGCAGTGGGATGAGTTCTGCACTCGGCTGTTCACTACGAAATACATCAGGGCTAATTTGATAAAAATTATGCGGACTGGAAATTAATCCACCCCAATGTTGAGGGCGCTCGGTTTCTGCTAAGCTAGGATGCGTCATACAGCCACTAAGGCTGAGCGTTGACACCAACATAACGGTAATCAGCTTTTTTTTCATCGTATAGATAACCCTTGAATTTGACCTAATTATGCACATAAACAATTGTGTGTTGCGCAAAATATTGTAAGTGCCATAACTCAATACGGAAGATGATGTAGTGAACAATAACGCGATGCAAATATTAGAACGCCACACGCTTGGACACCATGCAGGTGTCAGCGCACTGTCTGGGGTAGCCCGCGTGGGCAGCGACATTTATTTTATTGGTGATGATGTGCGCTACTTGCTCAAAACTCAGTGCAATATGCCTATTACCAGCAGCACTGTATTTGAAAAAATTGCGTTGTTCGAGTCATCTAAACATATACCACTTGCTCCATTAGCCAAAGCCGACAAACCAGACTTTGAAGCGTTGAGTTGTATCGACATAAATGGGCAGCAACAACTACTGGTAATGGGTTCAGGCTCTACTGCCAAACGCCAACAAGCTTTGCTGTTTAATCCAGCGACACAGCAAAGCCAAATTTTATTGAATACTGTGGATTATGATTTTCTAGCGCAAAACCATGCTTTAACAGGGGGTGCAGAACTGAATATTGAAGCGGTGTGTGCAAATACTCAGCATCTTTACATTTTCCAACGCGGCAATATTAATCGTCATCATGGTGTTTTAGTATTCGATTTAGCACAAATCCAAGCGGGGAAATCACTACAACAGGCACGTGTAAATGCGCTCAGTTTACAGTTACCCAATATTGAGGGTTCAGCCAGTGGCATTTCAGATGCCTGTTTTTTAGCGCATAAAAATTTGATTGTCGCGACTGCGGCGGTGGAGCAAACTGTCAATACTTATGACGATGGCGCAGTGTTGGGTAGCTTTATCATCATCCTTGCTATGGATGGCAAAACCTTAGCTACGCAATTGCTTCAAGAGGATAATGGTCAACCCATAGCGATTAAAGTGGAAGGTATTACGTGGCTTGAGTCGACGCAAGATGGCGAAGTTTTTCTATTGGTGACCGATAGCGATGGTGGCGATTCTGAAGTATTAAAAGTGTTGCTGCCGCATTCGAGTTTTACCCATCACCAAAGTACGATATAACGTAATGGATTATTCCGTATAGTTAAAATGCGGGTTTATTTTGTATCAACATACGCTTTGGCAAACGCCACAATCACTTCCCGAACGACTTTCTTTTGTGGGGCGGGTAGCTGCACAAAGGCATCAAATATTTCTTTATCTTTATAGCCAATTTCTTCTTGCCAGCGAGCTTCACGTTGTTCAATGGCTTTTTGCAAATCTTTATCAAAAGCCAATTCTTCAGGTGGAACGTCTAACCATTTTGCTAACGTGAGTAATTTGTCACCAGACGGAATCGCTTCCCCGATGAGCCATTTACGAACGCCATGCAATGACATGGGTTTGCCCGAGTAGTTTAAATTAAACGCTTTTTCTAAAACAGCAGCTTTGGGTTGGTAGCCTTTGGCTTGCATCGCTATTGATAAGCGTTTAGCAAATAAGGTTTTTTGATCTTCATTTTTCATAATCCAAAAGTAAATAAATTAACTATTAGTTACGTAATATTTGATTTTAATTACGTCAAACTTTAGACTTTAGTTACGTTGATTATGTAACTTTTATAAAAATGGCAAAAACACTTCTGGAACAACTACCCGAAATCGTGGCAAAGGGACGTAAACAGGCGGAACAAATCTTAGAAAGCCTTGAGGGCAAGCATCGGGTCAGTTTGCAAACTCGTGAATGGGTGTTACCTGCCAAAGACAGTGCAATAGATGACTGGATTTATACCCAACAACGCCACCAACACATAGGACAACAAGATTGGGTTAATCGTTTGGTGTATGGGGATAATTTACTAGCAATGGCGGCACTTTTGGCAGGTGATGAACACACGCCAAGCCTGCGAGGAAAAATTGATTTAATTTATATCGACCCGCCTTTTGATTCTAAAGCGGATTATCGGACCAAAGTGGTTTTGCCCGATGTGGAGGTGGAACAACGCCCCACTGTATTTGAACAATTTGCCTATTCGGATATGTGGCATAACGGCACAGCTTCGTATTTGGAAATGATTGTTCCACGTTTGATTTTAATGCGTGAGTTGCTTAGTGATACAGGTTCAATTTATGTACATTTAGATTGGCATGTAGGGCATTATGTAAAAATTGTGATGGATGAGGTCTTTGGTAAGGATAGTTTTGTTAATGAGATTGCTTGGTGTTATGAAGATATTGGAGGTAAGGAAACAAGTTATTTCAAGAAAAAGCATGATATTTTATTTTTGTATGCTAAATCTTCAAAACGCTATTTTAAAGTTATTCGTAAACAACTTTCTGAAAGTACAATAAAAAGATATAGTCCTTATTTTGATAAAGATGGAAAAATTACGTATCGTCATCTAAAGCAAACAAACCCAGGTGTATTTGCAAAGTTAAAAGGTGTAAATAATTTAGATGATATTTGGCTTGATAAAAATAATGGTGCCCCATTAAATGATTGGTGGGTTGATATTTCGCCATTAAAAAATGGATTTAATGAATATGTAAATTATGCCACACAAAAACCCGAAAAACTTTTAGAACGAATTATCAAGGCATCATGTCCCGAAAATGGTTTAGTTGCAGACTTTAACGGTGGTTCAGGAACAACCGCAGCCGTAGCTGAACGCTTAGGCAGACGCTGGATAACTTCTGATATTGGCAAACCTGCCTGTATGATTATGCGAAAGCGTTTAATTGACCAAAATGCAAAACCATTTTTATATCAAGCGATTGGCGATTATCAAATCGAAGCTGCCAAAGCTGCATTTGGACGGAGTAAATTCCGTATCGGGGATTTAGCTCAAATTGTGGTGCAGTTATATGGTGCTTTACCTTTAGTTCCCGAAGATAATCCAAACCGAAATTTGGGACGGATTGGTAAAACTTTAGTTTTAGCTGATAGCCCAAGCAAAATGACAGGGCTTGCCACATTAAATAAAGCCATTGCCTTACGCGATAATTTAATGGGTGGTTGGGATAAAGTCACGGTTTTAGGTTGGAACTTTGAACCTGCGATTGCACAACATATTACCGCTTTAAATGATGAACGTTTAGAAGTTTTAGTCATTCCGCCTGATTTGCTCGATAGATTAAAGAAGAAAGGCAGTTTGGAAAAATTGAAAAATAGCGTGCGTTTTGCCAGTTTGCAATATTTAACCGTAAAACCTATCCAACGCAAAATCTTGGCAGAGAGTGAACGCTTGACTATTCAACTGGATAATTATGTTTTATTGTCCCCAGAAGCGATTAATTTAGATGAAAATAATCGCATCAAATTATTAAACGTCATGAATAAAGAACCATTGGCTTTAATTGAATATTGGGCGATTGACCCTGATTATGATGGTCAAGTGTTCCGTTCAGTTTGGCAGGATTATCGGGGCAATACCGATAATGATGGCGACCCTTTACGAGTAATTACCCAAGCAAGTTTAGACATTCCCTATAAGCAGGGCAAACGAAAAGTCTGTATTCGTGCAGTAGATGTCTTTGGTTTTGAAGCGGAAGTGGTACAGGAGTTGGCAGAATGAACAATAACGCCAAAAACAATGAAAACAGCCAACTTATTTTAGCCGAAAAACTCACCAAAACTGTTGAACAGCTTTGCATTGGTTTAGAGCAAGGTGTAGCGGATATTTTCGATATGGTAACACCCATAACCGCAGAATTATTAAAATTTTGGTTTCATCAGGACTACTGTGCAGCTAGACGTTTTAATTTTCATCAAGGGCAAAAACAGGCGATTTTAAATAGCATTTATGCCCATGAAGTATTACAAGTCAGAAGTTTACAGGATTTGTATCAACAGGTTGTTCCCGATGAATTATTAACAGGCAATCGCTTACACGAGATTAGTCAACTTAAACACCTTCACCCCAAATATTGCCTAAAAATGGCAACAGGCACAGGAAAAACATGGGTATTACAAGCCCTGATGGTTTGGCAATTACTCAATAAACAAGAGTATCCAGAAGATAAACGCTTTACTCGATACTTTATGATTGTTGCGCCAGGGTTAATCGTTTATGACCGTTTATTAGATGCCTTTTGTGGAAAAATAAAAAATGGTGAACGAGATTTTAATAGCTCTGATGTGGTGTTATATGCCGAACTGTTTAGCCCTGAACAGTACCAAGAAAAAATTTTTAGTTTTGTTAAAAATAACGTCTGTGATAAAGAAAATATCGGTTTAAAAGCGGTCGGTGGTGGACTATTAGCGATTAGTAACTGGCATTTATTAATGGATAATGTAGAAATCATTGAGGAAGAAGAACTTACCGCACAAGGCGCAGATATTGACCCTGTGCAACTGATTCAAAGTCTTTTACCTTTAACCCCTGCCAAAACCACAGGCAATAGTTTAGACACTTTAGACAAGCGGTTTGCTCGTGGGAATGTGTTGGATTATTTGGCTGATTTACCCGAACTGATGGTTTTTAATGATGAAGCACATCATATCCATGAAGTAAAAACAGGTGGTGAAGCCACAGAAGTGGAATGGCAAAAAAGTTTAACAAAAATTGCTGCCAAGAAAGGTCGGCAGTTTGTACAAGTGGATTTTTCTGCTACGCCATATAACGATATTGGAAGCGGGAAAAATAAGAAGAAACAATATTTCCCACATATTATTGTCGATTTTGATTTAAAAATGGCAATGAAAGCAGGCTTAGTAAAATCATTAGTTTTAGATAAACGTAAGGAAATTGGCGCACTGCCGTTAGAGTTTAAAGCGGAACGAGATGATTCAGGTAATCCGATGTTATCCGAAGGACAAAGGGTGATGCTACGGGCAGGATTAGCCAAATTACGCAAACTGGAACAGGATTTTGCCCAAATTGACCCCAATCGCCACCCTAAAATGCTGGTGGTCTGTGAAGATACCACCGTATCACCTTTGGTCACGCAATTTTTACAAGATGAGGGGCTGGCAGAAGATGAAGCCATGTCGGTTGATTCAGGTAAGAAAGCTGAATTAGGACAAAAAGACTGGGAAGTGGTACGAGAGCGCCTGTTTGATGTTGATAAACATGCCAAACCTCGTGTGATTGTCAGTGTTTTAATGTTACGAGAGGGTTTTGATGTCAGTAATATTTGTGTGATTGTGCCGTTGCGTAGCTCACAAGCACAAATTTTGCTTGAGCAAACCATTGGGCGTGGTTTGCGTTTGATGTGGCGAGATGATGAATATAAAGAACTAAAACAGGAAAATCGCCAACGCATTAACCAAAAACAAGAACCCAATAATATGTTGGATATTTTGTCTATTGTAGAACATCCAGTATTTCAGGATTTTTATAATGATTTAATGCAAGATGGTTTAGTCGGGGAAATCACCGAAGATAGTGATGGAAACAGTGGTGTCGGAGATTTAGTTTCTATTGGGCTAGTAGAAAATTATCAGGATTATGATTTTAAGATTCCATTTATTTTACAAGAACAAGACGAACATATTAGCCATCAATTAGAAATCGGACAGCTTGCCAGTTTTAAAGCGATGCCGATTAAACAGCTTAAAGATATGCTCGGTAAAGGCGATATATTTATATCACAGGATTTACTGGCTAGTACCTTATTTGGTGATTATCGAGTTGATGGTTCGGTAATGAATGTTGCAGGATATAATGACTATCTAAGCCGTTTAACTCGGCGGATTGGTCAGGCGTTAAGCTATTCTGTTACTAAAGGTAATCGAGTTTCACATCATGCCCTTAATCCCTATTTACAAACAGGGACAGTCTATTTAACTGCTTGGATTGACCAATATATTAGAGAGCAATTATTTAGTATTTCATTTGACCCTTTAGATGATGAAAATTGGCGAATTTTACTACTCGATCCTGTGATGCAACATATTGTGCGAATATTTTCTGAAGCCTTGGTCCAAGCGGAAGAAGCAGAAATTACAGGCGAAATACAAGTGAGTTATCGTGCCTTGTCAGAAGTGGAAAAATTACCCATGCGAGAGGGTAGTTCGCTCGAAGTGCAAAAATGTATTTATGAACGATTATCTTATCCGACCCGTAGTGGTGGATTGGAAAAATCTTTTATTGCAGCGGCATTAGAAGATTCAAATATTCAAGCTTTTTGCAAGATCAGTGAAAACCGTCATCATTTTGTACATTTACGTTATATCAATACGGATGGTATGCCTGCGTTTTATTCGCCAGATTTTTTAGTGCGAACTGATAAGGATATTTATTTAGTTGAAACCAAAGCGCAACAACAAGTTCATCATCCAAATGTACAGCGCAAGTTGAAAGCAGCAGTGCAATGGTGCGAGCGTATAAATGCACTATCACCTGATTATCGGGAAGAACGGCAATGGCATTATGTGCTACTGGGCGAATCAACCTTTTATGAATGGTTAGGTAAAAAGGCACGATTATCAGATGTCTTACATTTTGCCAAAGTTCGAACTCAAACCAATACTGAACAGTTGAAATTGGTTTAAATAGTTCAGATGTGCCAAAAAGCATTGGCACATCTGTTTTTAACTATTCAGGCTGTGCGGTGAAACGTAAATAAGGCTTTACCGCTACATAACCTTTCGGAAAACGTTGTTTAATTTCGTCTTCATCTTTCAATGATGGCACAATCACCACATCTTCGCCTTGTTGCCAGTTGGCTGGAGTCGCCACTTTGTGGTGATCAGTCAGTTGCAAAGAATCCACCACCCGTAACACTTCATTAAAGTTGCGACCTGTCGACGCAGGGTAGGTGATAATCAAACGTACTTTTTTGTTCGGATCAATAATCACCAAAGAACGTACCGTCAAAGTTTCGCTGGCATTCGGATGAATGAAGCCGTACAACTCAGAAACTTTACGGTCTTTATCGGCAATAATTGGAAAATTCACGCTGGTGTTTTGGGTTTCATTAATATCTTGAATCCAACTTTTATGTGATTCGACATCATCAACCGAAAGTGCAATGGCTTTAACACCACGTTTTGCAAATTCATCTTTCAGTTTTGCTGTGAAGCCAAGTTCAGTGGTACAAACAGGGGTAAAATCCGCAGGGTGAGAAAATAAAATACCCCAGCCGCTGCCTAAAAATTCATAAAAATCTATTTGACCTTCACTCGAGTCTTGTTGAAAATTTGGTGCAATATCACCTAAACGTAAGCTCATTTTTCCTCTCCTCAATGTATTTATTTCAGGCTGTTCCCTTACTATGCGCGTGAGAGCATATAAACAAAACCATTGATTTTTTATTTTCTTAGCATTTTTTTGTATATGTGTCTTCCAATCAAGCATCTAAGAATTTAAGTTCGAATCCCCTTAATTTAAGATAAGTTTGCTAAATTATGCATTTCGAGGGAGTAGGGTAAATGATAGCTACATTTTTTTTAGTTGTTTAGACGTAAAACCCTTGTAGTTCTTATTTCTGACTCCATAATATCAACTAGAAAAAAGTAACTTATTTTAAATAATCAGGATTAGAGAGTTTATTCATGTTGGCAAGTCTGATCGGAGGTGTCTTCGGTACTAAAAATGAGCGTGAGCTCAAACGTATGCGTAAAATTGTAGAACAAATTAACGCACTTGAACCGACGATATCCGCACTTAGCGATGCAGACCTCTCTGCAAAAACTCCAGTATTTAAACAACGTTTTAAAGATGGTGAAAATTTAGATAAATTATTACCAGAAGCCTTTGCAGTCTGTCGTGAAGCGGCAAAACGTGTCATGGGCATGCGTCATTATGATGTACAGTTGATTGGTGGTATTACCTTACACGAAGGTAAAATTGCTGAAATGCGTACGGGTGAAGGTAAAACCCTCATGGGTACTTTGGCGTGCTATCTCAATGCATTAAGTGGTCAAGGCGTACACGTTATTACGGTGAATGACTACTTGGCACAACGTGATGCTGAATTAAACCGTCCATTATTTGAATTTTTAGGTCTAAGCATTGGCGTGATTTATTCAATGCAAATGCCGAGTGATAAGTCTCAAGCGTATAACTCAGATATTACCTACGGTACCAACAACGAATTTGGTTTCGATTATTTACGTGACAACATGGTGTTTTCTCTACAAGAGAAAAAGCAACGTGGTTTAAGCTATGCCATCATCGATGAAGTCGATTCAATCCTGATTGATGAAGCGCGTACGCCGTTGATTATTTCTGGGCAAAGTGAAGATTCATCACATCTGTACCAACTCATCAACAATATTCCACCAACACTTCGAGCGCAAAAAGAAGAAAAAGTGGCCGATGGTGGACATTTTTGGGTTGATGAAAAACAACGTTCAGTTGAAATGACAGAAGTCGGTTTTGAAACTGTTGAACAAAAACTTATTCAAATGGGCTTGTTGGCAGAAGGTGAAAGTCTTTATTCAGCAACCAATTTAAACTTGGTGCATCACGTCACCGCGGCAATTCGTGCCCATAATCTTTATCAAAAGAACGTGCATTACATTATTGGCGTGAATCCACAAACACAAAATGAAGAAGTCATTATTGTGGATGAAAGCACGGGTCGTACCATGCCTGGTCGTCGCTGGTCAGAAGGTTTGCATCAAGCGGTTGAAGCCAAAGAAAACATGGAAATTCAACCTGAAAACCAGACTCTTGCCACCACGACATTCCAGAACTATTTCCGTCTTTATAAAAAGCTTTCAGGTATGACGGGTACTGCCGATACCGAAGCATCGGAAATGAAAGAAATTTATGGTTTAGATGTGGTGATTATTCCAACGCATCGACCAATGATTCGTGCCGATCACAACGACTTAATTTATTTAAATCGTAACGGTAAATATAGCGCGATTATTGAAGAAATTACCAATATTCGCCAGCAGGGTGTTGCGCCAATTTTGATTGGTACAGCGACCATTGAAGCAAGTGAAATTTTATCGGCAAAATTATTGCAAGCAGGTATTCATCACGAAGTGTTGAATGCAAAACAACACGAACGCGAAGCCGATATTATTGCGCAAGCGGGTAGCCCAAATGCGGTCACCATCGCCACCAACATGGCGGGTCGTGGTACAGATATTTTGCTCGGTGGTAACTGGAAAGCCAAACTTGGACACATCGAAAATCACACGGCTGAAGATGAAGCGCGTTTGCAAGCACAGTGGGAAAAAGATCACGAGGACGTTTTAGCATCTGGTGGTTTACATATCATTGGTTCGGAACGTCATGAATCGCGCCGTATTGACAACCAGTTGCGTGGTCGTGCAGGTCGTCAAGGTGACCCAGGTGTGTCTCGCTTCTATCTTTCACTTGAAGATGATTTGATGCGTATTTTCGCAGGTGATCGTGTCGTTGGCATGATGCGTGCGATGGGCTTGCAAGAAAATGAAGCCATTGAACATAAAATGGTGAGCCGTTCGATTGAAAATGCACAACGGAAAGTGGAAGCTCGTAACTTCGATATTCGTAAGAACTTGTTGAAATACGATGATGTAAACAACGAACAACGTAAGATTATTTATACGCAACGTGATGAAGTTTTAGCAGAAAGTACGCTGCAAGATTATCTTGAAGAAATGCATCATGAAGTGATTAAAGGCGTGATTGCAAACTTTATTCCACCAGAATCGATTCATGATCAGTGGGATATTGAAGGCTTAGAAAATGCCTTGCGCAGCGATTTAGGCGTAGATTTACCTGTACAGCAATGGTTAGATCAAGATCGCCGTTTAGATGAAGAAGGTTTAGTCGAGCGTATTTCTGATGAAATCGTGGCGCGTTACCGTCAACGTCGTGAGCAAATGGGTGATGACTCTGCGGTGACCTTAGAACGCCATTTTATGCTGAATTCGTTAGATCGCCATTGGAAAGATCATTTGGCAGCAATGGATTACTTGCGTCAAGGCATTCATTTGCGTGGTTATGCACAGAAAAATCCTGAGCAAGAATATAAAAAAGAAGCATTCAACTTATTCGTCAATATGTTGGCTGTGATCAAATCTGATGTAGTAACCGACTTGTCTCGTGTACATGTCCCAACTGCCGAAGAACTTGCTGAATTAGAAGCACAGCAACAACGTCAGGCTGAATCGATGCGTTTGTCATTTGAACATGACGATGTAGATGGTTTAACTGGTGAAGTGACTTCTGATGCATCGGATCGCTCGCTCGCGAATGCGCAATTCTCTGTGCCAGAAAGCCGTAATGCACCTTGCCCATGTGGATCGGGCTTAAAATACAAGCAATGTCACGGTAAAATCTAAGTTTTCAGTTTAATTTTTCCGATGTAAAAAAGCAGAGCATATAAGCTCTGCTTTTTATTTACGAGAAGTAACTTGAGTCATGTTTCGCTTTGTAGTTTTATGATTGCTCTTATAGTTCCAAATTGCATGCGCATTCATAGCGGGAAGACAATGAAAACATCATTACAAATTTTAATTTTAACTAGTGCTTCAGTTTCAAGTTTTACATTTGCAAACGATACACCTCAAACTACGACCGTGGATAAAGTTCGCGCAGCGCAAGGTGTCGTGACTGCAGAAGCACAGGTCAAGCGTGAAGTCACCACGGTGGTCAGTCCACGTACAGGGATTCGTTATACTTTAGGTGAAACGGGGAATCGCCCAATCATTTTACAGACTACAGCGATTGCACCTGCTAATGCAGCCAATATCAATCGTATTGTCGCCACAAATCCAGCATTATCCGTTAAGAGTCAGGAAAAAGCCAAAGTTGCTTTAATTGGCGAAGCGGCTGTTCAAGCGGCAGAGGCGACCACAGCTCAAGCTGCGAGTACTCCTGCAGTATCAACAACGCAATAAGCGATATTGGCCCATAAAAAAAGAGCTGTCATGACAGCTCTTTTTATTTGTTGACGCTTTTATAAGAAACTTGGTAATAAAATCAACGCGATCAGAATACCAAACAATAGCCACTTTGAAACGTAATATAAGCGTATGTTACGTTTCTTTAAGCCACGTCCGTAATGGTGAACTGCATAGCCATATTTAAAAATACGGTTAATAAAACCTGTTTGATCTTGATCATCATTCGGTGAACTTGCCGCAGCCATAACGGTACTGCCAAACCAATGATTGAACTTTTGTGCCCAGCCCCATTTCATTGGACGTTCGATGTCACAAAATAAAATAATTCGAGTTTCATCGGTTTGATTATGTGCCCAATGGACATAGGTTTCATCAAATACCGTCGCTTCACCATCGCGCCAGCTATAGCGTTCTTGATCGACTTCAATAAAGCAATCATCGCTATTCGGCGTAACTAAACCGAGGTGATAGCGCACTGAACCTGCATAAGGGTCACGATGCTTACCGAGATAACTACCTGATGGTAGTTCAGTGAACATCGCCGCTTTGACCGAAGGAATGCTTTCGAGTAAAGCCACAGTCTTAGGGCAAAGTTGCTGCGCAGAAGGATGGCTGGCTTGATACCACTTTAGATAGAAACGCTTCCAACCACGTTTAAAAAAGGTGTTAAAGCCTGCATCGTTATTTTTTTCGGCTGCTTTAATTTGGCTTTGCAATTGAATTGCTTCTTCACGAATCACTTGCCAGTTATCTTGCAAAGGCTTGAGCTCTGGGAATTGCGCAATATCAAAAAAAGGTTGATTCGGCAATTTAGAAAAACCCGTCATAAACATATTGACGGGTGCTAAAAATGTTGAATGATCAAACAGTTGTCGCGACGCTTTTAAGCGTTCTTTACCACGGTAATAAGTATATAAAAAGCTGATGAAGAATACGGCAACGATTATCACTGCGTACATGGTACAACCATCTGAAAATAGGACGGCGGTCATTTTATCATAAATAATATTTTTCAGAATACGATTCTAAACGTCACAATGAAAGCAGAAGCATACGCCGATAAATGGTATTCAGATGATCATTTAACTTCTTAGATATTCAATATGAAAATGACCATCTGAATGAATCGAACCATTAGATTTGGTTATTGACATCTTCGTGCTTAGTTTCACGAATCAATAAAAACGCAATTAAAGATAAAATCGAAGCCAAACTGAGATATAAACCGACCGCACCCAAGCCATAGCTTTCAGCTAATTTAGTCGCAATATATGGCGCAAAGGATGCCCCAAAAATTCCTGCTAAATTAAAGGTGAGTGCAGAACCTGTATAACGGACTGAGGTCGGGAAAATTTCAGAAAGTACCGTCCCAATCGGCCCATAAGTTAAGCCCATGATGGATAAACCTAAACATAAAAATAGGAAGACTAAAACAGGATTGCCTGAGCCGAGTAGCGGTGCAAAACACAAACCAAATAAGGCTGATAGTACACAAACTGCAATCGATGTAGTTTTACGGCCGAACTTTTCTGCCAAAATCGCTGAAACTGGAATAAAGGCAGCAAAACATAAAGTCGCAATCAATTGTAATTCAAGAAAAGCACCGCGTTCATAGCCGAGTTTGGTCGTTCCCCAATTCAGCGCAAATACAGTGGTCAGATAGAACACTACAAAGGTGCAAATAGCGGCAATGGTACCTAAAATCAACATCGGTAAATGTTTTGTGAACACCACCTTAACTGGAATATTGACTTCTTTTTGCTTATCTAAAACTTTCTGGAAGGCAGGCGTTTCATGTAATTTCAGACGGATATATAAACCCACAAAAACTAAGATTGCACTGGAAATAAATGGAATACGCCATCCCCAAGCCATAAAGTCTTGTTCGGTCATAAACGCATTTAATAATAGAAAAGACCCTGTTGCCAAAATAAATCCGAGCGGGGCACCGAGTTGCGGGAACATGCCGTACCAAGCACGTTTTCCCTCAGGTGCATTTTCTGTTGCAAGTAGAACAGCACCACTCCATTCACCACCTAAGCCCAAGCCTTGTCCTAATCGACAAAGCGCAAGTAATAGGGGGGCAATCACGCCTATTTGCGCATAAGTAGGAAGTAGACCAATACATACTGTGGAAACACCCATGGTCAGTAGCGCAGCAACCAAAGTTGCTTTACGTCCAATGCGATCGCCTAAATGTCCAAAGATGGCGGCACCAATTGGGCGAGCAATAAATGCTATCGCAAAAGTGGCTAAGGATTTTAATACAGCAGCACTGTCACTACTTTCAGGGAAGAACAAATGCGGAAAAATTAAAACTGCGGCAGTTGCATAGATATAAAAGTCAAAAAACTCAATGGTTGTTCCGACCAAACTGGCAAATAAAACGCGTACTTTTGAATTGCTTGCCACTTCAGGGGTGACGGTTGTAGAGTTCGATGACATAGATGTCCTTGATTAAAACGGCTTAAAATCTTTCTTGTAAATACTGTGTTTAGCCAAATAAATATTCATTCGATTTAGATTTTAAATCACATAAAAATAGATTGCTAAAAAATGTAAACCTGCGCCCAATAGCACAAATACGTGCCAAATTGCGTGGGTATATCTTACCTTTTTTAAAGCATAAAACAATGTGCCGACCGTATAAGCGAGTCCACCTGCAATCAAAAGCCAAAGCGCATTTGGAGGTAGATACTGTTGCATATCATCCATCACTAAAACCGCTAACCACCCCATCAACAAATAAGCAGCCAATGACACTTTTTGAAAACGATGAATAAAGACTAATTTGAATAGCGTTCCAATGAGTGCAATCACCCATAAAGCAATCAATAAATAATGTGCTTTGGTGGTCGGGAGTGCGATACTCAAAAAAGGCGTGTAAGTCCCTGCAATCAAATAATAAATCGCAGTATGATCAAGTTTTTTATACCAATAGCGTTTGCGTTCATCTTGCGCAAAGTGATACAGCATCGAACTGCTCAGTAATAGCACCAAACTCAAACCATATAGCCATAAACTAAGCCATTGACCTAAAGGTAAATGCTGTCCCTTTATAATCATCAAAATAGTGGCAATAAAAGCCAGTACCGCACCGACACCGTGACTATAGGCATTTATTTGTTCTTCTTTTGGATCGTAATCTAGGAAATTATTTGCGCTCATCAAAGCTTCATCTAAATAAAAATACAACTGTATAATAATGTGATTTCCCTTTTAAAGTAAGACGCTTTAAAATTTAGCTTCAATTACTGTGGTTTTCATTATGTTTGCACCCAATTTTAGCTTTGATCAAGAACATCAATTTTTTATGGATGTGCAGCAATCTATTGAAAATAAAAGCTTTGAACGTTTGATTTTGAGTCAATATCAAGGAGATTTAGCACAACTAGAAAAAATGACGTTTCGGATCATCGAGTTGCAAGGGCAGGCGAATGTGAGCTGTCTATATCATTACAGTACGCAAGACGTGACAAAAAATTATACGATTTCCGAAGGTTTGGAAAAAATTGCAGAAATGATGAGTGTTTGCAAACAAGCCAATTTGTTTAGCTTGCATCAAGATACGCAACTCAAGAAGAATAAAAAGAAAGCGATGTTAAACACGCAAAAGAAACAATCTTCACAGACTCAAGTCGAGCAACAGCAGCATAATCGTGAAAAGCCGCGTTATGTGCAGCAGCACAGTCCATTTCTGAAGCATTTAGGCATAGCCGATGAAAAAGGACAAATCATTCCAAGCATGGCACGTAAGTGGAAGCAGATTAATAAGTTTATCGAAATATTTTCAAATGCTTATACGCAAATAGATCGTTCTCAACAATCAATGAATATCGTCGATTTTGGTTCAGGCAAAGGTTATTTAACTTTTGCTTTATACGATTATTTATTGCAACAACAAAAAACACCATTCATTACAGGTGTGGAGCTGCGTCCAAACTTAGTCGAATTTTGTCAAAAAGTTGCCGATGACGTTGGTTTTAATCATCTCGATTTTTTTGAAGGTGATGTACGCAGTTATTCTCCAACAAATCTCGATGTCATGATTGCCTTACATGCTTGTGATATTGCGACGGATTTTGCCATTCATACGGGTATCCGCTTGAATGCTTCAATAATTATGTGCGCGCCGTGTTGCCATAAAGAATTGCGTCCGCAGTTGCAAAGTCCAGAAGTATTACAGCCGATGCTTCAGTTCGGGATTCATGCAGGGCAGCAGGCAGAGATGCTGACCGATACGCTACGTGCATTGTTGCTCAAGGCTTATGGCTATGAAACCAACGTCTTTGAATTTGTGGCTTTGGAACATACCAGTAAAAATAAAATGATTTTGGCGACTAAGCGAAAAAATGTGGAACAACCTGATCCGCAAATTATGCAACAAATTCAAGATTTAAAAACCATGTATGGAATCCAAAAACACAGTTTAGAATTGTTGCTGCAAGATCAATTACCACAAGAAAATTTAGGCTGTAAATGCTAAAAAAAAGATTAAGCATTGAATAAAAATAGCCCTCTCAAAATGAAAGGGCTGTTTTTTTAATAGGCTTGCTAAAAAATTAATGACTGTGATTTGACATTGAAGCAGCCGATTCTTTCATCGCAGCATGTTCTTCAGCGGTCATTTCAGGCATTTCTGTTGATTGCTGTTCCATATTTTGCTGTGCTACTTTGCGTTTTTGGCTCGGCATGTAATCTGGCTCATTCGATACCGCCAAATATAGAACCCCTACAAAAATCGAGCATAAAACGACGGTAATCACCACCGCTTTCCAGCCCCATGGCGATGTTGCAGGATTGAGTTTCTCAGACATCAGGAATTCCTTAACAGACAAAAATAAAGCTTAATTGGCATCAGTTATAGCATGAATCCTTATGTTGAAATGAGAGAGTTTTTGATCATTGTTATAAATAAAACCAATAAAAAAGCATCCATATAATTTTTAAAATTTATGTGGATGCTTGAGTTTTAGTGTATCGCAAATACAACTATTGAATGATTTGGCTTTGTGCCGCTTTATCTTTCAATAATTGTGGTGGGTTAAAGCGTTCACCATACTGCGCTGCAAGCCGTTCTGCACGGTACAGTGATTTTTTGATTCCATACTGATTCAAGAATTGAATTGCACCACCTGTCCACGGCGCAAAACCAATCCCAAAAATTGAACCAACGTTGGCATCAATCACTGATTCTAAAACGCCTTCTTCATAGCAACGTAAAGTATCGAGTGCTTGAACAAATAGGAAACGATCAATCATATCTTGTTCAGAAATTGCATTGTCTTTCTGCCAGCGGCTGAGTCCATCCCATAAATACTTTTTGCCATTTTCAGGATAGTCATAGAAACCTGCGCCCGCAGCTTTCCCTTTACGATTCAGCTCGTGAATCATGGTATGTACCACCTCATCGACTGCTGATTTTGGCAAATCTTTGCCTTCTGCTTGTAGTGCTTTACGTGCTTCACCAGCAACATGTTCAGTCAAAGTCAAAGACACTTCATCCTGAATGGCGAGCGGGCCGATTGGCATACCTGCTTTGAGCGCAGCCATTTCAATTTTTGCTGGATGCACACCTTCTGCCAGTAAACGCATACCTTCTTGAATATAAGTCCCAAACACGCGACTGGTGAAGAAGCCACGACTATCATTCACCACAATTGGCGTTTTGGCAATTTGCTGGACAAAATCATAGGCTTTTGCCAAAGTTTCAGCAGAAGTTAGTTTACCTTTGATAATTTCAACCAATTGCATTTTGTCCACCGGGCTAAAGAAATGTAGTCCAATGAAATTTTGCGCATCTTTACTCGCCGTTGCTAACCCTGTAATGGGTAAAGTCGATGTATTAGAGGCAAAAATACCACCTTCAGCTAAGTAAGGTTCAGCTTCTTGCGTGACTTTGGCTTTCAGTTCTTGGTTCTCAAATACGGCTTCGATGATTAAATCACAACCTTGCAAGTCTGCTGCATTGGCTGTTGCGGTAATCAATGACAAAACATGGTCACGTTTTTCTGCGGACATACGACCTTGTGAAACACGTTTATCCAATAGCTTTTGTGAGTATGCCTTGCCTTTTTCTGCATTTTCAACCGAGACATCTTTAAGTACCACAGGGATGCCTTTGATTGCGGTTGAGTAGGCAATCCCTGCACCCATCATGCCAGCACCCAAAACACCGACTTTGCTGGCTTGCCATTTTGCAATATTCGCGGGACGACTCGCACCTGACTTAATGGCATTCAGACCATGCCAAAACGTGCCAATCATATTTTTGGAAATTTGACTGACAGCCAATTCGGTGAAGTAGCGAGATTCAATGCGTAAAGCAGTATCGACATCGACCTGAGCACCTTCAACCGCCGCTGCCATAATGGCTTCGGGAGCAGGGTAGCAACCTTTGGTTTTGTCACGCAGCATGGCTGGGGCAATCGCAAGCACTTGTGCTACCGCAGGGGTTTTCGGATCGCCATTCGGAATCTTGTAACCCTTTGCATCAAAAGGTTGCAGACTTTTTGGATTAGCATTGACCCAAGCAATGGCTTTGTCTAAAAGTTCTTGCTCGTTTTCAGCAGTGTCATGTATCAAACCAAGTGATTTGGCTTTATCGACACCAAATTGCTTGCCTTCCATCAAGAATGGAAAGGCATTTTGTAAGCCAAGTAGGCGTACCATTCGCACGATACCGCCACCACCTGGAAGTAAGCCTAAAGTGACTTCAGGTAAACCAAACTTAGCTTTCGGATCATTAATCGCAATACGGTAGTGACAACCGAGTGCGAGTTCCCAACCACCACCTAGTGCTGTGCCATTCAAAGCAGCGACGACTGGCACACCCAACGTTTCAATGGTGCGTAAATCAGCTTTGAGCTTTTCAATCATGTTGAAAAACTCAGTTGCCTGTTCAGGTTGAGCTTGAATCAGTTCATCTAAATCACCGCCTGCAAAGAAGGTTTTCTTGGCAGAACGGAAAATGACGCCTTTGAGATCTGTTTCTACTTTGAGTTTTTGACTGACGTCATTGAGTGAATCACGGAATTCTGCATTCATGGTGTTTGCAGATTGACCCGATGAATCAAGGGTAAGAATTACAATATTTTCAGCGTTTTTTTGGTATTGAATAGCGCTCATGTTGTTCTCCTTACACTAGCTCGATGATTGTTGCGATGCCCATGCCACCGCCGACACACAAAGTCGCGAGACCGCGCTTTTTGCCTTGACGTTCTAATTCATCCAGTAAAGTGCCTAAGATCATGGCACCTGTAGCGCCTAGTGGATGACCCATTGCAATCGCACCACCATTGACATTGACTTTGGCAGGATCAACCTTAAGTTCTGTAATAAAACGCATCACCACCGCAGCAAATGCTTCATTGACTTCGAAAAGGTCAATATCATCAATGCTTAAACCTGCTTTAGCTAAAGCTTTTCGTGCAGCAGGAGCAGGGCCTGTCAACATGATGGTTGGGTCTGAGCCGACCAATGCGGTTGCCAGCACTTTGGCACGTGGTTTTAAACCCTGTTCTTTCACTGCTTTTTCAGAAGCCAATAACACCACCGCTGCACCATCAACAATGCCCGACGAGTTACCTGCATGGTGTACATGGTTAATCTTCTGCGCTTCAGGGTATTTTTGTAAAGCGATGGCATCGAAGCCCATTTGTCCCATCATTTCAAAGCTGGCATTGAGTTTTGCCAAACCTTCAGTAGTGGTAGAACCTTTAATAAATTCATCTTTTTCTAAAATCATCACACCCGCATGATCTTTCACAGGTACAACGGATTGATTGAAATAGCCATTGGCTTGCGCTGCTGCCGCTTTTTGTTGTGAAGCGACTGCAAAACCATCCACGTCAGCGCGGCTGTAGCCATCTAAAGTGGCAATCAGGTCTGCGCCAACTCCTTGCGGGACAAAGTTAGATTTTAAGTTGGTTTCAGGATCAAGCGCCCAAGGGCCACCATCTGAACCCATCGGCACACGCGACATAGACTCTACGCCACCTGCGACCACAAGGTCTTCCCAACCTGAACGGACTTTCTGTGCTGCCAAATTCACAGCTTCCAAACCTGATGCGCAGAAACGATTGATTTGCACGCCTGCTACATCATCATTCCAACCAGCCGCAATGGCTGCGGTTTTGGCAATATCGCCACCTTGATCGCCAATCGGAGTAACGCAACCCAGAACAATATCATCAACTTTTGAGGTGTCGAGCTGATGACGTTGTTGTAATTCATTCAATAATGTTGTGAGTAAAGTAATCGGTTTTACTTCATGCAGTGAGCCGTCTTTTTTTCCTTTTCCGCGTGGTGTGCGAATGGCATCAATAATGTAGGCCTCGCTCATATTTTTTCCCTTATATCACTTAAAACTGACGTGTATCGAGTGTACTCAATTTAAGTGACTGTGCAATGATTAGAAATATTGGCGGTGTTGAGATTTTTTGCCAATCTTATGGCTTGATTCAAAATTAGTTCATCCATAGACTTATCTGCAATCAGTCTGCCTATTCTTATAAAAACGGTCTTATTATGATACGTACAAAAGCTCTGTGTATTTTTAGGCATCAAGATAAGGTTTTACTGTCTTATGGTTATGATCCAAGCAAAGATGAAACGTATTTAAGACCGATTGGTGGTGGTATCGAATTTGGCGAAACTTCTGTAACGGCAGTCGAAAGAGAAGTTCAAGAAGAAATTCAACAACAGATTACCCACCCCAAATTATTGGGTGTGTTGGAAAATTTATTTACGTTTGATGGTCAGCAAGGGCATGAAATTGTTTTTTTATATGAGGCTAAATTTGCGAATCCAAAATTTTATCAAGAAACAGAAATACAGGGCTGCGAAAGTAATGGATTCACATATATTGCTCGGTGGCACAGTCAAGCACAAATCGAATTAAACCAATTTTCTGTCTATCCCAAAGGGATAGAGCAGTGGTTATTTTTACAGTCGGGCGAATAGATAGTCTGAATTTTCATTCTATCCATGAAATATGATTTACAAATCTTGTCCATGCAACTGACGATATAAACCTGGTGTCACTCCCGTCCATTTCTTAAAAGCACGGTGGAAAGTACTGGTTTCGCTAAATCCGACCTGCTGAGCAACATCCTCAAGTGTCAGATTCGGCGTTAATAATAAATGAATCGCGGCATCACGACGCAAGGCATCTTTGACGCCTTGATAGCTTTTACCTTCGGCTGCCAAACGACGACGCAAAGTTTGCGGAGATAAATACAACAGGGCAGCGACATCATTCAAGGTCGGCATTTCTTCACCGATTTGGCTTTTCAAGAGCTCACGGATCCGTGACGTAAGTGAATTGGTATTTTTAAATTTCACCAAAAGTTGTGCAGGCGCAGCCTTTAAAAATTCTTCTAAGCTTTTTTCATCCTGACGTATCGGCAAATCAAGATAATCCGCAGCAAAGGTAATTTCGGTACGCGCTGCATCAAATTGCATTACAGGCGCGAAAAACAAGGCATCATATTCATCGGCATGTTCAGGGCGTGAATAATTAAAATGTACACGTTCCAACGGAATACGTCGTTCAATCAGCCATGACGCCAAGCCGTGCCAAATCATCAGCATACTTTCGGTAATGAAATGATCTGGGTCTAATCTTTTAGGAATTTGAGGAATCAAACGTGCTTCATGTTTATCACGTTCTAAACTCACCGCCCAATCATCTCCAAATAACTTATAAAATTGAGATGAAAGCTGTAAAGCTTGTCCAAGCGTTTTTGCATGAATAATCAATTGACACATTATTGCAAAAGTACCTAAGCGACGCGGTTGTGCATCAAATCCGACATGTTCATCTTGCGTGACCAGCCATAACATTTTGACAAAGCGCGTGTATTGCTCAGGCGAAATTCGCGCCTTGGGTTGGTTCAACAATTCAGCATCTATACCTGCATGCGCAAGCAAGGTATCTACGTCCATCCCCAAGCGTTTGACACCTGTTAATGCGGCATTAATAAAGTGAATACTAATGGTGCTACGGCTAATATTGAGGTTTTCGTTTTGCTGATTGTTCACAATAATTGCCCCAAATTACGATTTAAAATATCACGTCGATTGATTAAATTAAGATTCCAGCTTTCAATACAAAAGTTGCAAAAACAATCAATACGTATGGCTGAACATGACATTGATTTCATGGTAGCCCAAAATTACGATAATAGAAAATTTAAACAAATCAAGTGGAAAAAATTATGCCCATGGCGCTAAAAGGATTGAAAGTTCTCGATTTTTCGACGTTGTTACCTGGCCCATTTGCAAGTCTTTATCTTGCAGATATGGGGGCGGAAGTCATTCATGTTGAATCTCCAACACGGCCAGATTTAGTCAGAATGATGCCGCCGTATGCCAATGGTCAAGCCACGGCGCATAGCTATCTCAACCGCAATAAACAGTCGATTGCACTCGATCTTAAAGATGCTGTGAATATCGAATTGGTGAAAAACAAAATATCCGAATTCGATATCGTGATTGAACAATTTCGTCCAGATGTTATGCGCCGCTTAGGTTTGGATTATGAAACTTTAGCCGAAATCAATCCACGCCTGATTTATTGCTCAATTACGGGATATGGTCAAACGGGCAGTTATAAAGACCGCGCGGGACATGACATTAATTATCTAGCCTTGTCGGGTATTGCAGGACATTGCGGTCGTCAGGACAGCGGACCACCGCCCATGGGAATTCAAGTTGCCGATGTAGCAGGCGGTTCTTTACATGCGGTCATGGCAATTTTAGCCGCAGTCATTGAGCGAGAACGTAGCGGAATGGGGCAATATATCGACATTTCCATGACAGATTGCGCTGTGAGTTTAAATGCAATGGCAGCAGCAGCAAGCCTAGCTGCTCAAGAATCTCAAGCGCCTGAACACGGCATGCTCAATGGCGGAAGTTTTTATGATTATTATGAAACTCAAGATGGTCGTTATTTCGCAGTAGGAAGTTTAGAACCACAGTTTATGTCAGGTTTAGCCGCAGCTTTGGACTTGCCGATATTAATGAGCAAAGGCATGTCCTTTAAAACCGAAGATAGCAAGATGGTTAAAGAGGCATTACAAGAGAAATTCAAAACCCAAAGTTTCAGTGTATGGCAGCAATTATTCGAAAATTTAGATATTTGCGTTGAACCTGTACTCAGTTTAGATGAAGCTTTATCTTCCACTGTGGCTGAACAAAGGGGGTGGGTCGTCAATGTGCCTTTATCTACGGATTCTGATCAGACTGAACCGCAATTGGCGTGTCCAATCAAATTTTCTCGTTCGCAAATGCAATATGATTTTATTGGGCACAAATTAGGTGAAGGCAAATGGTAAAGTCATTTGTTTCATTGTTATCACTGTAAAATATGACTATTCATTCAAAGTATTAACATTTCAATAAAGGCAGTTCTTTAAGAATCGGAGTAATCTAAAAGTAGGACATAAGGTGTTGTTGAATTGGCAAATTAAAGATATTTGAGAAACCACAGCTACGGTGATGATATGAGTTCATATTCTTTGAGATCTTCGCTGAGAACTTTGACGGTCGGTATTGTTGCTGCATTTGCCTTACTGTTTTTTGTGAGGGGAATTTGGTTTTCATCGGTAAGTGGAACTTTTTATTACGTCATCACAGCCGCTCTACTAAGTGTTGTGGCTGTGCAGCTCTATAAACGCGCATCAGGTTCTTTGTGGGTTTATTCTGCGATCTTGTTAGGCAGCTTGATGTGGGTTTTCTGGAAGTTTGGTACTGACTTTTGGATACTCGCACCCGATTTAGAAGCCTTGGGATTATAAGGCTTATGGTTGCTTTTTCCAGCCATTACGAAAGGTATGGGAAATTTAAATGCCAGTAAAATTGCTTTAGCTTCTACTTTGTTCATTGTTGTTGTTGCGATCATTTATTCAATTTTCGTAACATATATTTAGTCATACAAAAAAATTCTACAGAGACATGCATACAAGTCAAAATTTTTTCTAATATTACTTTTCAGACTTATCAATAAAATCGTTATTAAATATGCAAAAAAAGCATTTTATTGATAGATGAAAGCTCGCTATGCTATCCGCCTTTATAATGAATGACTAGCCATACGCCATGTATTTATATACGGATTTCGATCAACAACTGATTAACCAACGTGTTGCTCAGTTTCGCGATCAAACAGAACGCTATTTAGCAGGAAAATTGACTGAAGACGAATATCGGCCATTACGTCTGCAAAACGGTTTATACGTGCAACGTTATGCGCCGATGCTCCGTATCGCAGTGCCGTATGGCTTGATGAATACCAAGCAACTTAGAAAAATTGCAGAAATTTCAACTGAATATGACCGTGGTTATGCGCATGTATCGACCCGTCAAAATATTCAGCTCAACTGGCCTGCATTGGAAAATGTACCCGATATCCTTGCAGAGCTTGCGACTGTGCAAATGCACGCTGTTCAAACTTCAGGTAACTGTATTCGTAATACCACCACTGACCAATTCGCTGGTGTGGTTGCGGGTGAGATCGCCGATCCACGTCCAACTTGCGAGTTGATTCGCCAGTGGAGTACTTTCCACCCTGAATTTGCCTTCTTACCACGTAAGTTCAAAATTGCCGTATCTGCTTTAGAAGAAACAGACCGTGCAGCAACGGCTTTCCATGATATTGGTGTCTATATCGTGCGTAATGCAGCGGGCGAAATGGGCTATAAAATCATGGTCGGCGGTGGCTTAGGTCGTACCCCAATTATCGGTAGCGTGATCCGTGAATTTTTACCACGTGAAGATTTAATCGCGTATTTGGAAGCAACGTTACGTGTTTATAACTTACACGGTCGTCGTGACAACAAATATAAAGCGCGTATCAAGATTTTAGTGAAAGCACTCACGCCACAAGTGTTTGCAGAAAAAGTTGAAGCTGAATTTGAACACACACGTGAAGCCTTAAAAATTCAGCCTGAAATCTTGAAAAAATTAGATGAGGAATTTACCCCATTTGATTATCAAGATTTAGAAGATCAAGATTTCACAGCTTTATTTGCTGAATATCCTAAATTTAAACAATGGTTCAACGTCAACACCAATGCTCATAAAGTCAATGGTTATCGTATTGTGACGATTTCTTTGAAACGTGCAGGCGTTGCACCGGGTGATGTGACCACTGAAGAAATGAACTTAATTGCAGATTTAGCAGATAAGTACACTTTTGGTGAGTTCCGTACCACGCACGAACAAAATATTTCATTGGTTGATGTACCACAAAAAGATTTATTTGAGTTGTGGCAAACGCTTGATCAGAACAATATGGCACGTGCGCATATTGGCTTTATCACTGACATCATTTGCTGTCCGGGCGGTGATTTCTGTTCATTGGCAAATGCGAAATCAATCCCAATTTCAGAAGCGATCAGCCGTCGCTTTGATGACTTGGATACGGTCTACAACTTAGGTGAACTTGATCTGAATATTTCAGGTTGTATGAATGCCTGTGGTCATCACCATGTCGGCAACATCGGTATTTTGGGTGTAGACAAGAAGGGCGCTGAATTCTATCAAATCACTTTAGGTGGCAATGCGAACCACGATGCTTCGATTGGTGACATTTTAGGGCCATCGTTTGCAGCGGATGCTGTTCCAGATGTGATTGAAGAAATCCTAAACACTTACCTTGATTTGCGTAACGAAGGCGAGCGTTTTATTGATACTTATCGCCGTGTCGGAATTCAACCATTTAAGGAGCGTGCTTATGCTTAATACTTCGCTACAAGTGTTGTCTAAAGATGGCACGATTGCAGACAATCGCTATCAAGTGATTGCTGAAGATGGTGTGATTCCGCAAGGTGATGTTGTTGTTATGACAGCACAACTTGATCAATTGGCAAATGTACAAGGTAAAAAAGCCTTGTATTTGACGGTGAATGACTCGCCTGAAGTTCATCAATTTCCATTGAATGAATTGGATGCGATCTTTATTGAATTTGCTGGCTTTAATGATGGACGTGGTTATTCATTTGCTGCGCTATTGCGTCGTCAAGGTTACAAAGGCGAATTACGTGCAGTCGGTGACATCTTTAAAGATGTTTTAAATTACTTGAAACGTTCAGGCTTCGATACCTTTGTCATCAAAGAAGGCAAAGATATTCAAGAAGCAGCAGCTGGATTGCAAGATTTTACCAACCCATATCAAGCATCAACTGCTGTATCTCAAGCAAGTTATCAGACTGGTTCTGTATAAGCGTACAAAATAAAAAAGCTGAACTAAGGTTCAGCTTTTTTTTGTCCAGAGATGTGATTTATCCAGCATCAAGTTGACAATTGACCATCCATTTGATCCCGAATTGATCGGTGAAAGCACCATATAGTGCGCCCCAGAAGGTTTTTTCCAATTGCATTTCGATATGACCATGCACCGAAAGTTGGTTGAATAAGCGACGTGCTTCGGTTTCATCATTTTCAAGGTTAATCGCAATATAATGATTATTTCCTTGAGTGAAGACACTATTTGGAGCGCAGAATTGATCGTTGATATCTGACCCCATCAGTGCCGTAAATTCATTAATGGGCAATGAGATATGTAGAATTAAACTTTTATTTGCTTCAGATAAGGTTACGCCTTCAGTCGGTGGCATATCTCCATAGCGACTGATCATCGCAAATTCACCGCCAAAAACTGACTGATAAAAAATAAAGGCTTGTTCTGTCTGTCCTTGAAAATTCAAATAATGATTGAGTTGCATGGCGCGCTCCTGATTGTTTTTTATACATAGCTAACTTATCGGGATTTCACTCAATAATGCATTATTTTTTGTAATTCTGAAGCTGCATACCAAAATAAAAAATCCTGCATTGAGCAGGATTTTTTATGACAACGTCGCCTTTAATAAAGGAAGTTGTGTAGGTTTTTTTTAGATCAATTCAATTGCTACAGCTGTTGCTTCACCACCACCGATACACAAAGCAGCTACACCTTTTTTACCGCCCGTACGTTTCAAGGCATGAATCAAGGTCAAAATGATACGAGAACCTGTCGAACCAACAGGGTGACCTAAGGCACACGCTCCACCGTTGATATTGACTTTTTCTGCATCTAATTTGAAATCATCAATTGGACACATGGTCACCATGGCAAAGGCTTCGTTAATTTCCCAAAGGTCAACATCTTGTGCATTCCAACCTGCCTTTTTCAAAACTTTCTCAATTGCACCAACTGGAGCAATGGTAAATTCCGAAGGATGTTGAGAGTTCGACGCAGTTGCAAGTATTTTAGCTAAAGGTTGTAAGCCACGTTGAGCCGCAACTTCACTTGAAGTTAGAACAAGGGCAGATGCGCCATCAGAAATCGAACTTGCATTGGCAGCCGTAATTGTTCCATCTTTGGCAAATGCAGGTTTCAATCCTGGAATTTTGTCAATTTTGGCGTTGAATGGTTGTTCATCTTGATCAACAATCACGTCACCTTTACGGCTAGCCACAGGGACAGCAACAATTTCATCTTTGAAATAGCCTTCAGTAATGGCTTTTTGCGCGCGTTGTAAAGAGCGAATTGCAAAATCATCCATTTGCTCACGTGTATAACCACGTGTATTTGCCATATCTTGAGCAAATGAACCCATTAAACGACCAGTTTCTGCATCTTCAAGACCATCAAAGAACATATGATCTTTGATTTCGCCATGACCCATGCGAAAACCGCCACGTGCCTTTGGTAAAATATAAGGTGCATTGGTCATCGATTCCATACCACCTGCCACGACGATGTCTGCGCTACCAGCTTTGATCATATCCGCAGCTTGCATTACGGCTTTCATACCAGAACCGCAAAGTTTATTAATCGTCACAGCACCAGTAGAATCAGGTAAACCTGCTTTACGCATTGCTTGACGTGCTGGGCCTTGCTTTAAACCTGCTGGCAAAACACAACCCATAATTACTTCTTCAACATCAGTTGGCTGTAAGCCAGAACGCGCAATTGCTTCTTTGATCGTGATTGCGCCTAATTCAGGTGCAGTGACACTCGCTAAAGCACCTTGAAAGCCGCCCATTGCAGTACGTGCGCCGTTAACAATTACGATATCAGTCATTGTGAGTCTCCAGACTTATTATTTGCAGAGAATGTTCAAATCTCATGCAGTATAGTAAAAAACTATCTATTTTGTATAAATAAGTCCTAGACTGGAGAGTTTTTAGCACGATGTGATTTCCTCTATGCGCACATGTCCCATATTGCTCAAAATAATTTTGGTATGCCGAGCTGATGAATGCATACAATAGAAAAAACTTCCATTTGAGCCTCTAGGTAAGCCCGTGTCGCCCTGAAAAGTAATTGAGTTAACGCTTAAAGTACCTCGCCAATTTAATGTTCCATACTTGGCATTGAAACCCTGATTAAAAAGGAGTGTTTCAGTTTGATCTCTTTGGCGATTATTGTTGTTATCCAAAAAACCAATAAATCCTTTATTCCAATCACGATGACAATGAATAAGGTCTTCACTACCACATATAGTCACATTTTTATGATGAATTAGCGCATCAGATTTGGCTTTTTGTATATAAATGGTGAGCGTCTTTTTTATTTTATTAACTTCAGCCGAAGCTAAAAGCTCATTGAAATAAGGTAAACAAATACAAATTATAATGGTGAGAATAGTAATCGTTACTGCTAATTCAACTAGCGTAAATCCTAAGTTTTTAAACATTTTATACCTATATATGTATCGTTAAAGTTTTTTATTAACAAAATATTATGCAATTGCTCTATTATTCATTATGAAAGTAGGCTTATTATGTTAAAAGTGATAGTTAAGGTGTTAGTAAATAACGCTTAAATTTAAAGCCAGCCAACGATAAGCTATTTTTACTTTTGTTGAGCTGAAAGTTTACTGAACTACAACGGAAATTGTAAAAAAATTTATCAATAATTTACTTGATTAAAGTTATCAAGCACTTGGCAAATACTCTGAGTGTTTGTATGATTCAAATTGAAGTGAATAGCTTAATAAAAATACTGTAAACATCTAAATGTTCACAGAGGCCAGAAATATAGGCTAAGCTTAAACAACAAACAATTGTTATCTCTGGAGGATATCCATGAAATTGAGTCGTATCGCACTTGCTATGCTTGTTGCCGCTCCTTTAGCTGCGGCTAATGCGGGCATCACCGTAACCCCATTATTACTTGGTTACACATTTCAAGACACTAAGCACAACAACGGTGTTGATCATTTAACACCTGGTCCTGAAATTCAGGATGATTTGTTTGTTGGTGCTGCTTTGGGTGTGGAATTGACGCCTTGGTTAGGTTTTGAAACTGAATACAACCAAGTAAAAGGTGATGTTGACGGTACTCTTGCCGGCGCAGAATACAAGCAACAGCAAATCAATGGTAACTTCTATGTTACTTCTGATTTAATCACTAAAAACTATGACAGCAAAATTAAGCCTTATGTGCTTTTAGGTGCTGGTCACTATAAATACAAGGGTGAAGGTTCTATCTCTGGTCTTGTAGAAGATGACGAAGGTACTCTAGGTAATGCAGGTTTTGGTGCTTTCTGGCGTTTAAATGATGCATTATCACTTCGTACCGAAGCTCGTGGTACTTATAATATTGATGAAGACTTCTGGAACTACACAGCGCTTGCTGGTTTAAACGTAGTTCTTGGCGGACACTTAAAACCTGCTGCTCCAGTCGTAGAAGTTGCTCCAGTTGAACCAACTCCTCCGGTAGTTCAACAGCCACAACCACAAGAGTTGACTGAAGACCTTAACATGGAACTTCGCGTATTCTTCGATACGAACAAGTCAAACATCAAACCACAGTACAAGTCTGAAATTGCTAAAGTTGCAGAAAAATTAGCTGAATACCCGAATGCGACTGCTCGTATTGAAGGTCATACAGATAGTACTGGTCCACGTAAGTTAAACGAACGTTTATCTTTAGCGCGTGCTAACTCTGTTAAATCTTCACTTGTAAATGAATACAACGTGAATGCAACTCGTTTGACTACTCAAGGTTTCGCTTGGGATCAACCGATTGCTGACAACAAAACTAAAGAAGGTCGTGCTATGAACC
>JAVXBC010000004.1:0-51706 GCA_036660195.1 Acinetobacter sp. | reverse complement strand
AGGCGGTGTATTTACCTGTCGATCAAACGCCTTTATTGAAGCAATTTTTTGATCTTTATCAACCCCGAATTTTGGCTTTGGTTGAAACTGAAATCTGGCCGAATTTGATTGCACAAGCCCAACAACGACGAACTTCTTGTATTTTACTGAATGCACGTCTTTCCGAAAAATCTGCCAAAGGTTATGGCAAAGTTCGTCGTTTAACTCAGCCGATGTTGCAGCAGTTAACGTGGTTGCTGGCACAAGATGTTGCAACTCAACAACGTTATGTCGATTTAGGTCTTGATCAAGCGAAAAGTCAGGTAGTTGGAAATATTAAATTTGATATTGCTGCACCGCAATCTTATGTAGAAAAAGCGGAACAGTTAAAACAAGATTGGCAATTGGCGGGTCGTCAGGTGATCACCTTAGCCAGTACCCATGCGCCTGAAGAAGAGCGATTACTGCAACAATTACAGCCGCATTTAAATTCAAATCCAAACCTACTTTGTATTTTGGTGCCACGTCATCCTGAACGTTTTGACGAAGTCTATCAGGTTTGCCATAGCCTCAATTTAACTACGCAACGCCGTAGCTTAGAACAATCCATTCAAGCCGATACACAGATTTTTCTTGCAGATAGTATGGGTGAAATGTGGCTGTGGTATGCCCTAAGCCAAGTTTGCTTTGTCGGTAGCTCACTTAATGAACCCGGTGGTGGACATAATATTTTAGAACCGATGGTGCTGAATGTGCCGACGGTGATCGGACCGAATTATTTTAATTTCCAAAGTATCGTAGATGATTTTAGCGCGGAACAAGGGATTTTAATTGGACAAAATTCGGAGCAAGTCGTAGAGCAGCTTTTGGCGTGCTTAAATGATGCAGCGCGAACGCAACACATCGTTCAGCAAGCGAATTTAGTGCTGCAACGCAATAAAGGTTCTTTGCAAAAGCATATTCAATTGCTGGATCATTATTTAGAACAAAGCAAACTGCCATGAATATTGTGTTATTAGAGCCAGATCAAATTGATTCGGCTGAATGGTGCATTACAAGTCCACGTCAGTTACAGCATTTGCAGCAACATGTTCAATTAAATGTAGGTGACACTTTAAGAGTCGGTGTCCGCAATGGTCAACGCTATCTCACCGAAGTTTTGAGTAGTTCCGAACAGCAGATCATCGTGAAACAGATTCAAGTTGACGTTGTGCCTGAAAAGTTACCTGTGCATCTGATTTTGGCTTTACCACGACCCAAAGTGTTACGCCGCATCATTATGGATGCGGTGACTTTAGGTGTGGAACGCATCAGCCTGATTCATAGTTATCGGGTGGATAAGAGTTATTGGCAAACGCCATTTTTAACGAAACTGAATGATTATGTCACTTTGGGGTTGGAGCAGGCAGGCGATACCATTGTGCCTGAAATTCAGCTGTATAAACGTTTTAAACCCTTTGTGGAAGATGTATTGCCCGCGCTCATCACCGAACAGAAACCTGCTTATGTTGCACATCCCTATGCAGCACAGCCTATGCCACATGCGATTCAGCACGGCTGTAGTGTGATCGTTGGCCCTGAAGGCGGATTTATTCCTTATGAGGTCGATTTACTGCAAAAAAACGGCTGCCAAGCGATGTGCTTAGGCAACCGAATTTTGCGTACTGAAACCGCCGTTTCACATATTTTAGGACGGTTGTTTATCTAAAGATTCTTCAGATTTGCGAGAGATTTCGGCAGGATCACCGCGATACACTTTCACTTCCTGTACAGGGTACGGAATCGAAACGCCTTGCGCATCGAATGCTTCGACCACCAATTCCTGAATTTCACTAATGGAAGCAGAAGAACTGGTTTCAGTGGTATTCACCCACCAACGCACGGTTAAATTTATCGAAAAATCAGCTAAGGCGGTGACGTTGACTGAAAAAGTCGGTTGGCTTAAAACATTACGATTGCGATCTAAAATTTTCAAAATGATGTCTTTGGCTTTCTGCATATCATCTTCATAGCCAATACCGACGATAAATTCACAACGACGACGTTGATAGGCATTGTTGACGGTCACAGGGCTGGTATATACCGTGGCATTGGGAATCACGATACGGCGACCGTCAGGTGAGCGCAAAAAAGTGGCGCGGATTTGAATATCTTCGACCGTACCTTCTAAGCCATTGACCACAATATCATCACCAATTCGAAACGGTTCGCTGATCAGAATCAAAATGCCCGAAAGTAGGTTTTGGAAAATATCTTTAAAGGCAAAACCAATCGCCACTGAACCTATCCCCAACGCACCGATTAATTGACTTGGCGTGAAACCTGGAATGGCGATCACCAGTGCGATCAGAAAACCAAAAAATATAATAAAGGTACTGCCGACACGATTCAGCACTAAAACCAAGTTTTGGCGGGTATAACTACGGTTTTCTAAGGTTTTACGAATGAATAATTTGAATAATTTGGTCAGCAACCAAAAAATAACGAAAACGGTAATCGCAATCCCAATATAAGGAACGCGTTCCCAAAAACTATTCATGATTTTATCAATGGTGGTATAGGCATCATGATATTTTTCCGTATGCGCCAATACGGTTTGCGTGGTTTTTGCACCCGCTTCATGAATTAATTCGCCTGTACCTTGGGCGACCTGAGTAAACGTTCTTTGTTCATCTGCCACAGCACTATCTCTATTTTTGTAAAATTAATGATGATCAGGTCGTTATCATAATCAATTTCTCAATGAGCTGTATGTAACAATCGGTGATGTGTTCATGTGAAATGAGCTTGTTTAACAATAATAACCCTAGACAAGTCCTTCATAATTAAATTATTTTGAATAAATTTTAAAAAAGATGCTTCGTGTGGAATAACATTGTTGCGACCAAAGCTGTATTGCGTGGTTCTGTAAAGCATGACCATACTGCAACAGTCACAAAATATAATCATTCGGTACGAACGTCTAAACGATAAGAGAAAACCAAGGATTAAGTCATGAAAGACATTTACCCAGTGCCTGAAATATTCAAAAAAACGGCAAGACTTTCGGAAGCAGACTATTTCGAGCGTTATCAAAAGTCGATTGAGCAGCCGAATGAGTTCTGGGCACAAGAAGCAAAAAATATTGATTGGATCACGCCATTTACTCAAGTGAAAAATACCAGTTTTAATTCAGATCATTTTAAAATTGAATGGTTTGCCGATGGTGAATTAAACGTGTCTGCCAACTGTTTAGACCGTCATTTAAAAGATAATCCGCTCAAACCTGCGATTATTTGGGAGGGTGATCATCCTTCACAACATAAAATTATTTCTTTTGCAGAGCTGCACGATGAAGTGTGTCGTTTTGCCAATGTGTTGAAAAAATATGGCATTCGCAAAGGTGATCGTGTGGTGCTGTATATGCCAATGGTACCTGAAGCGGCGATTGCGATGCTGGCGTGTGCGCGTATAGGTGCAGTACATTGCGTGGTGTTTGGTGGCTTTTCGCCTGATTCATTGGCAAGCCGTATTGAAGACAGCCAAGCCAAGTTAGTCATTACTGCTGATGCGGGAATGCGTGGTGGCAAACTCATTCCGTTAAAAGAAAATGTTGATGCTGCACTTGAAATTCAAGGCACAGAGAGCGTCGAGCATGTCATTGTGGTGCATCGTACGGGCAATCCAATCCAGTTTAACGTCGAGCGTGATGCGTGGTATCACCTTGCCATTATGAAAGTGGATGAGCATTGCCCACCTGAACCGATGAAAGCCGAAGATCCGCTATTCATTCTGTATACATCAGGTTCGACTGGCAAACCTAAAGGTGTGTTGCATACCACGGGCGGTTATCTAGTTTATGTGAATACCACTTTTAGAGAAGTGTTTGATCTGAAAGACGATGATGTGTACTGGTGTACCGCTGACGTGGGCTGGATTACGGGACATAGTTATTTACTCTATGGCCCATTGAGTAATGCCACCACCACCTTGATGTTTGAAGGGATTCCGCAATACCCGACATGGGCGCGGATCGGTCATGTGGTTGATAAGCACAATGTTACCATTCTCTATACCGCACCGACGGCGATTCGCGCGATGATGCGTGAGGGTGATGCTTACGTGCGTGAAAGTGATCGCAGTAGTTTACGTTTACTGGGTTCAGTAGGCGAACCGATCAATCCTGAGGCGTGGAATTGGTACTATGAAGTGGTTGGCGAAGGTCGTTGTCCAATTGTGGATACTTGGTGGCAAACGGAAACAGGTGGTATTTTAATTTCACCCCTTCCAGGTGCAACTGCACTCAAACCCGGTTCAGCCACGCGCCCATTCTTCGGCATTCAACCTGCACTGGTTGATGGTGAAGGCAATGAGCTTGATGGTGCCAATGAAGGCAATCTCGTCATCAAAGATTCATGGCCGGGGCAAATGAGAGGTATTTGGGGCGATCCACAACGCTTTATCGAAGCCTATTTTTCCACTTTTAAAAATCTCTATTTTACGGGTGATGGCGCACGCCGTGATGCCGATGGTTATTATTGGATTACAGGGCGTGTCGATGATGTGTTAAACGTTTCAGGACATCGTTTAGGCACAGCCGAAATTGAAAGTGCCTTAGTCGCTCACGAAGCTGTGGCAGAAGCGGCTGTAGTCGGGATGCCGCATGAGATTAAAGGGCAAGGCATTTGTACCTTTGTCACGCTACAAGCCGATGTCGAAGAATCTGAAGAATTACGCAAAGAGTTAGTGAATTGGGTACGTAAAGTACTTGGGCCGATTGCCACACCTGATGCGCTCCATTGGGCGCCTGCATTACCGAAAACGCGTTCAGGGAAAATCATGCGCCGTATTTTAAGAAAGATTGCGGCTAACGAATTGGACAGTTTGGGCGACACATCAACCCTTGCTGAACCTGCGGTGGTCGAGACATTGATTGCAACTGTTTATCCTAAATCTTAGTCGCAATTCAAGCTAAAGGTCAGCTTTTCAAATTGATTAGCCCATTAAAAAACCAGTTCAATTGAACTGGTTTTTTTTACTTAAACACGTGTGCTAAAGCAGAACATTCATTTCAGATTAGAAACGAAGTTTTGCGTTTAAGCCCACAGTTTGAACATCAGCGTCCGCACCAACTACGTTTGCATTCACATAGCTTGCGCCAAGAGCAATTGCTGGAGTAACGAAGTAGTTTGCATTTACGCCCCAAGCTGAATCTGGTGTACCTTCAATGCTAGACTCAACATAAGAAACACCACCGCTGATTTTTGAATTTAAATATAAATCAGTTTTAAGTTCAAAAGCAGTTGCATCGCCATAGACGATACCCGTTTCGAAACCAATTGACATTGGTGTACCATCAATTGCACCTACGTATTTAGTACGCGCAGTGATCGCATCTTGATCTTCACCAATTGTTGCAGTTTCACCAGCAGCTTTAAAAATACCGCTGTTAACAATTTTAAAAGTATCTAAAACTGATTCAGCAGCGATGTTGGTATAACCCACAGTAACCAAGAAGTTTGGCGCAACTACCGAACCGACTTCAAGTGCCCAACGATCACCATGATCATCGTTGAAACCATATTTGCCATCATTAAATGCAGCGTTATAGCTTAAGCTTGCATAGGCAGCAGGAACAATTGAGGTCGGGAAGTAAGCTTCGCCTTTAATACCATAATTTTGAGATTCAAATTCATCAAATTGACCATAGTTGTATGCAACAGCGACATTTGATGCTTGGTTAATAAATGCTGCTTCAGCTAGAGGTCCTTTAGATGCATCTACGTTTTTGAAGTAGTAAGTTGCTTGACCGCCAGCAGAGAAATCTTTGTCATTCGCTGCAACTGCATCGATAGTTTCCGCTTGACCTTGTACTTCGAATTGGTAAGCGTTTGCACCGGTCATGGCTAATAATAAAGCAGTGGCTAAACCGAGTTTTTTCATAATAATTTCCAGTTTTGACAGTAATAATGATTAATGTACAATTTAATTGTATTGTAACAAAATATGAAGTCAACGTAATAAATGGCAGCATCTGATGAGAGTTTCATGCACTCATATGTTGCGAACAAAAAATGAGCAATTGTATTTTTTGTGTCAACCACAAATAAAATAATTAATTTACAAATAGATACGGATGATTTTTAGGCAATATTCATTATCATAAAATTAGCTATATTTATAAATTTTAAAGATATATTTTGTTTTTTAATCTGTTTTTCCAATTAATTGGTTTTTGAAATTGTCATAAAACTGAAAAATTTAGCATCATTGACATGACTTTTGGCTTTTTAAATTTTAAGAAAAGTAGATATTGAAATTGTGAGATAAACTTTAATTTTGAACTTCTAGGCGAAAGTTGCTAGATAAAGCAGCAAGCATCTTGATTATTTGTATTTATGAGATATAATTCGCGCATTGAAAATAAAATGTTGTTTGATGTACATCTTATAGCTCTTTATTTCATGGCATTTCTCTTTGTATTTGATGTATTGCATCATAGTTTTACTAGCTCGGCTTTCCCCAAGGCTGAGCTTTTTTTATGCTCGGAAATTAGGGTTAGGTTGGCTTTGTGGAATCTCTGAAATTTTTCTTAAGCCGTTAAAGGGAGAGCCTTAACTATTTGGTTTTTTCAATTAAGTAGTTAATAAAATTGGTGCAAGCTACAAGCATAAATTTAGCATCGATATAGCTTAAATCGGATGCTTCGGGGGAGCCATGCCTAACTCCGTTTTCATCTGAAGAATAGCCGTATAGATTATTTAAACTTTCCATAAGAGTCGGGTGTAATTCATATTTAGTACGTAGTCTTGGAATTGCTTTACCTAAAGTAATTGTATTGTCTTCCAAAAGTTGCATCGCTAGAGCTTCCACGGCACTAATCGATTCTTTAATTGAATTTCGATAATCAGGATTTTGGCGGTCTGACATCAATTTTAATGATTGATTTAGATGTTGCTGAACACCTGAATATGGACTTGTATTTTCTAAGGCTTCTTCGATGGATTGGATTTCTTGTTCTGATGTTATCGGTGTCACATCTTCATTAATAATACGGTATGCGCTGCATTCTCTCTCTAAAACATTATTGATTGAATTTATAAATGACTGCTTAGTATTAACTCTATCAGGGTAGAAAATTAAGGTGGTTTCAATAAAGCTATAAATTGAATGCCATTGCATTTGATAGAATTCTTTTCTAATACTCTCTAGAGTATCTGAAACAAAATATGGGAGATTATCTATTGGACGTTTAAAAAAATGAAACCAATAGCTAGTAAATAAAATTTCTAGATTGGAAGCTTTAACTTCACCATGCCGCCCTGGGGTGTGTTTAACTTTATCGAAAATGGAAAGTTGAAGTAAGCTCCATAAACTAATCTTTAAATCATCATTCATACTTTCTTTCTGAATAATTTCTCGAACAGGTTTGTATCCATATCTTTCTGAAAAACGCATTGTGTCCCCTATTAACTTATTTTCACCTTTTTCTATAACCTCTCCCTAACCCTCTCCTAAAAGGAGAGGGAATATCTCCATCTTTTGTAAAGATGAGGGGCATTGCTTCGCAAGGGGGGATTAATCACTTCAACAACGGCTTTAAGAAGCGACCCGTATGTGATGCCTTAACTTTAATCACATCTTCAGGCGTACCTTCCGCAACAATCATTCCCCCGCCTGAACCACCTTCAGGGCCTAAATCGACCACCCAGTCCGCGGTTTTAATCACATCTAAATTATGCTCAATCACCACAATGGTATTACCCTTATTACGCAGCTCATAAAGGATGTCGAGTAATTTGGCAATGTCGTGGAAGTGCAAGCCTGTGGTTGGTTCATCTAAAATATACAAGGTTTTCCCAGTATCCCGTTTTGCCAACTCACGTGCCAGTTTCACCCGTTGCGCTTCACCACCTGAAAGCGTGGTTGCTGCTTGCCCTAAACGAATATAGCCCAATCCAACTTGAGTTAGAGTGTCTAAACGGCGATGAATCACAGGAATAGCATTAAAGAATTCAGCGGCATCTTCAACCGTCATTTCTAAAACATCCGAAATGTTTTTGCCTTTATAACCGACTTCTAAAGTTTCACGGTTATAACGCTTGCCATGACAGGCATCGCAAGGTACATACATATCGGGTAAGAAGTGCATCGCCACTTTGATCATGCCATCGCCTTCGCAGACCTCACAACGACCGCCTTTGACGTTAAACGAGAAACGACCGGCACTATAACCACGTGCTTTGGCTTCAGGCGTTTGTGCAAATAACTCACGAATTGGCGTAAATAAACCTGTATAAGTGGCAGGGTTAGAACGTGGCGTACGTCCAATTGGGCTTTGGTCAATATCCACTACTTTATCGAGATACTGCAAACCATCAATCGAATCAAATTTTTCCGCCGTTAATGTCGTTGCGCCATTGAGTTGTGTTGCTGCTAAAGGCAATAAAGTACGGTTAATCAGCGTCGATTTACCTGAGCCTGAAACGCCTGTGACACAGGTCATAATGCCGAGTGGAATGGTCAAATCGACATGTTGTAAGTTATGTCCACTTGCACCAGACAGTTTGATCACTTCATCTGGACGAGGTGATTTTGTGCGTTGTTTCGGCACGGCAATTTTGAGCTTGCCTGAAAGATATTGACCCGTGAGTGAGTCTGGATGATTCGCCAGTTCGTCAAAGGTCCCTTCGGCAATAATCGCGCCGCCATGAATCCCTGCACCTGGCCCAATATCAATAATATGATCGGCAGCACGAATGGCATCTTCATCATGCTCAACCACAAGCACGGTATTGCCTAGATCACGCAAACGAATCAATGTTTGTAATAGGCGATCATTGTCACGCTGATGTAGACCAATTGATGGCTCATCTAACACGTACATCACGCCCATCAAACCTGCACCAATCTGTGATGCAAGACGAATACGTTGTGCTTCGCCACCTGAAAGAGTTTCAGCTGAACGCGCCAAACTGAGGTAATTCAGTCCAACGCTAACTAAAAAATGTAAGCGTTCACGAATCTCTTTAAAAATCTTGTCAGCGATTTCACCTTTCGCCCCTTCAAGATTCAGGTCTTGATAATAATTTTCCGCATCACCAATCGACATCTTGGTGACTTGTGCAATGGTTTTATCTTTAACACGCACATGGCGTGAGATGTCATTCAAACGTGAACCATCACAGACATCACAAGCGGCATTCGAAAGGTATTGCGCTAAATCATCTCGCACATAATTGGATTCGGTTTCACGATAGCGACGTTCTAAATGCGGCAAAATTCCTTCAAAGGCTTGGACACGGCTATGCTTGCGACCTCTTTCATCAATATAACTCAGGTCAATTTTTTCTTTGCCTGTGCCGTTGAGAAATTTCTTTTGCGTGTCTTTATCCAACTCATTCCAAGGGGTGTCCAACGCAATCGTAAAGTGATCCGCCACTTTTTGTAGCATGGTGTAGTAATACGGACGTTGTCTGTCCCATCCGCGAATTGCGCCTTGACTGATCGACACTTCAGGATTTGGAATCAGTTTTTCTGCACTGAAATGGCTGCGGGTGCCTAAACCATCGCAGGTCGGGCATGCGCCAAAAGGATTATTAAAAGAAAATAAACGGGGTTCAAGTTCTGCTACGGCACGGTCACATTGTGGACAAGAGTGTTTCGCTGAAAAAACACGTTCGGGATGTTCTGCATTCATCCACGCCAATATGGCAATATCGCCGCCTAAACGCAGTGCAGTTTCAAAAGATTCTGCAATTCGATTGCCGAGGTCATCACGGACTTTAAAGCGATCGACCACGACTTCAATACTGTGTTTTTTCTTTTTATCTAACTCTGGTGGGGTATCAATATCAATGATTTCTCCATCGACTCGAGCACGGACAAAACCCTGACCTTGTAATTGCTCGAAAAGTTGGGTGTATTCGCCTTTACGTTCACGTATCACAGGCGCAAGCAACATCAGTGATGTGCCTTCGTCCAATGCTTTTACCGCATCAACCATTTCTGAAACTGTTTGTGCAACCATTGGCAAGTCATGTTCAGGGCAATACGGTGTGCCGACACGTGCATAAAGCAAACGTAAATAGTCATAAATTTCGGTAATTGTTCCCACTGTAGAGCGTGGGTTGTGGCTGGTTGATTTTTGTTCAATGGCAATGGCAGGGGATAATCCTTCAATCGAGTCAACTTCAGGCTTTTCCATTTGCGAAAGGAATTGGCGTGCGTAAGCCGAAAGTGATTCGACATAACGACGCTGACCTTCGGCATACAAGGTGTCAAAAGCCAATGATGATTTACCAGAGCCAGACAGTCCCGTAATCACCACAAACTTGTCGCGTGGAATATCGAGCGACACATTTTTTAAATTATGCGTGCGTGCGCCTCGAATACGGATATGACTTTGACTCATACAATTTTCTCGAAATTATGCCAATGAAAGGACTATATGATAGCGATTTAATTTTGTTCAAGCTGTAACAAAACGATTTTAAACGTCAAATCATGTCGGTTGGATGATCTCTTTTAGGATTAAGAGGAAATTTCACCCGATGATACAATTAAGTTTCTACTTTCTTGAAGAATAAACTTTTAAATTTAAAGCAGATCGGTGCTACATTAAATAAATGACATTGCAGCAAAAATAAGGAATAAATCACATGTTAGCAAAAGTTCTCATCGGTTTAATTGCAGTCCTTCACGTTTATATTTTGGTGTTGGAAATGTTCTTGTGGGATAAACCATTGGGTTTAAAAGCCTTTGGAAATAGCCTAGAAAAAGCTCAACTCACCAAAGTTCTCGCGCAAAATCAAGGCTTGTATAATGGCTTTTTAGCGGCTGGTTTATTTTGGTCACTGATTGCACCCGTTGGTTGTGCAGTCGCAATTGCCAACTTCTTTTTAGGTTGTGTTTTGGTTGCAGGTATTTATGGCGGGCTCACTGCCAGTAAAAAGATTATTTATATCCAAGCGATTCCAGCTTTGGTGGCGTTGATTGCACTTAATTTACTTTAAGCGCAAATTTTGGGCATATAATTTTAAGCAAAACTATGCTTTAATATGCGTAGTTTGAGATGAGCCTCATACAGTATATTGCAAGACAATATACGACTAAGCCCCCATCGTTGGGGCTTTTTTAATGGCGTATAAATCATAAATAAGTCCAACAATCTTTTCAGCCTTTGGCTTCAAAGTCGCTTACAATAAACCAATTTCGACCATTCAATGATTTACACTTATTTAATCAAAGGCTGCTTATGAAGCATTTTCGTTTTTCAATCTTTTTTACGATTGTCTGTTTAGCAATCTCAGCTTATTGGGGCTATACGCATGGGCCAGAAGCAGGGGTTTCTACCATGCTTAAGGCGTTTGGAATTACGCTCATTTTAGCCGTACTAGAAGTGTCACTATCTTTTGATAACGCGGTGGTGAATGCCTCTGTCCTGCGCAATTGGGATCATTTTTGGAAAATGCTGTTCTTAACCGTCGGTATTTTAATTGCCGTATTTGGGATGCGTTTGATTTTCCCTGTGGTCATTGTTGCGGTGACTGCGGATATGGGGATGCTTGAAGTCGCAAAACTGGCACTGAACGATCCGAAAACCTACTCAGAACGGTTGATGGCACATCACGCTGAAATTTCTGCGTTTGGCGGAACATTCTTATTGATGGTGTTTTTAAACTTCTTCTTTGATGATGGTAAAGAAACCCATTGGTTTAAATGGCTTGAGTCTAAATTGGCAAGTTTGGCAAGCGTGCCTGCAATGTCAGTATTCCTTGCGCTGATTGCGATGATTATTATGGCAGCCAATGTAGACGAATCTGCTCGTTTAGCTGTGGTGATGGCAGGTATTTGGGGCATTGTCGTTTACATCGGTGTGCAAGTGCTCAGTCATTTGTTGGGTGGTGAACCTGAAATTGATGAGCATGGCAATGCTGTATTGCATGATTCAAGCGGTGCATCGACAGGTGTTGTTAAAGCAGGCATTGGCGGTTTCTTATATTTAGAAGTGTTAGATGCATCGTTTAGTTTTGATGGCGTGATTGGCGCATTTGCAATTACCAGTGATGTGGTGATTATCATGTTGGGTCTAGCGATTGGTGCGATTTTCGTCCGTTCTATGACCATCTACTTGGTTGAAAAAGGCACATTGGATGCCTATATCTTCTTGGAACATGGTGCGCATTATGCCATTGGCGCATTGGCTTTTATTATGATTGCCAGCGGTACAGGTTTACATGTGCCTGAAATGGTAACAGGTTTGATCGGAGTTGCCTTTATTGTATGGGCGGTGCTTGCGTCGATTCAATATAGTAAGCATGAACACAACAGATCTTAAGTTTGTTTTCAGCTTCGGCTGTTAGTTTAAATAAAGGAGCGAAATTCGCTCTTTTATTTTTTCTCCCAAATTTTAGATCTGCTGATTTTCTTGGTCAGTGATGGCTTATAATTCGCTGAGCCAGTTAGTGTGTTGATATGATGAATGCTTTAGAACGCCGTTCAACTTTTGCCTTAAGCAGTATTTTTGCCTTGCGCATGTTGGGCTTGTTCATGATTATTCCTGTCTTTTCAGTGGCAGGACAGTCTTATCAACATGCCACGCCTGCGCTGATTGGTTTAGCGGTAGGCGTGTATGGTTTAACCCAAGCAATTTTACAAATTCCATTTAGTTTATTGGCAGACCGTTTTAGCCGTAAGCCTTTGGTGGTTTTAGGGTTGTTGCTTTTTGCATTGGGTGGCGCAATTGCAGGTTTATCTGACACCATTTATGGCGTAATCATCGGCCGTGCGATTGCAGGTGCTGGCGCAGTTTCTGCTGTGGTGATGGCATTACTTGCCGATGTGACTCGTGAAGAACAGCGGACTAAAGCCATGGCTGCAATGGGCATGAGTATTGGACTGTCTTTTGTGGTGGCATTTAGTTTAGGGCCGTGGCTGACTAGTGTGGTTGGCATTTCAGGTTTATTTTTTGTCACCACGATTATGGGCTTAGCTGCAATATTCATGTTATTGCTGGTGCCTAAGGTGACACGTCACCATAAAAATTTCCAACAAGGTTATCTGACCCAACTCAAGCAAGTCATTCAAATGGGCGACTTGAATCGCTTACACGTGTCGGTATTTGCCTTGCATTTATTGCTTACAGCTATGTTTATTTATCTGCCGTCACAGTTAATTGAATATGCCAAAATTCCTTTAGCACAGCATGGATGGGTGTATTTACCGCTGTTAATCCTCAGCCTATTTTTTGCTTTTCCAAGCATCATCATTGCGGAAAAATACCGCAAAATGCGCGGCATCTTTTTATCTGCAATCGCGGGGATTATTGGCGGTTTACTGATTTTGATTTTTGGCTATGAATCAAAATATATCTTACTGACAGGACTCGGCATTTTCTTTATTGCGTTTAATGTGATGGAAGCATTGTTGCCGTCTTGGTTGTCTAAGGCTGCGCCGATTCAATCGAAAGCAACCGCGATGGGTGTGAATGCCAGTGGACAGTTTCTCGGTGCTTTTTTTGGTGGCACTTTAGGCGGTCAGCTTTTGATGTTACAGAATACTGCACTTGGCTGGAGTGTGTTAGCAGGGATTGCTATACTGTGGCTGCTGGTGAGTTTTGGCTTGGCGCAGCCGAGATATTTATCTTCCCTTGTATTGCCTTTACCACAGGTGGTAGAAACAGATGAATGGACTTCAAAACTTTTAGCAATTCGTGGTATTGAAGAAGTTGTGGTGATGCCTGAACAGCAAGTGGCGTACATTAAGGTCGATAAACAGTGTATTGATGATGCTGGGCGACAATCTTTGACGCATTTGATAGGTAAAGAGCTAGCCATTTAAACATAACTCTTATAAAGTAAAACACAGAAATAGTGAGGATGAGAACAGCTAATGCGTGGTGTGAATAAAGTAATTTTAGTCGGTACTTTGGGCAAAGACCCTGAAACAAAAACCTTCCCGAACGGCGGTTCGCTTACGCAATTTTCGATTGCAACCAGCGAGTCGTGGACAGATAAAACATCGGGCGAACGAAAAGAACAAACTGAATGGCATCGTATTGTATTGCACAATCGTTTAGGCGAAATTGCGCAACAATATTTGCATAAAGGTTCAAAAGTCTATATCGAAGGTTCATTGCGTACACGTCAATGGACAGATCAAAATGGTCAAGAACGTTATAGCACTGAAGTGCGCGGCGATTCGATGCAAATGCTCGATTCGCGTCAGCAAAGTGATCAGGGCGGAAACGATTTTAATCAACCGCGTTTTAATAACAATAACGCGCAAAGCGGTGGTTATCAAAACACGGGTTATAACAACAATAATTCGAATGGTTATGCACAAAATAGCAATAATCAGGGCAATTATGCAGGTAACCCTCAAGCGGGCAATGGCTTTAATACACCAAAAGCTGCGCCACAACCTGCTACCGCACCCGCGGATTTAGATGACGATTTACCATTCTAAATTGATAAGAGAAACATCAAAAAGGCATAAGACTTCGGTTTTATGTCTTTTTTTATGGCTTTGTTAAAAGAAAAATGAAGGTTTTGAAGCATAAGCCTTTAATAAAATAATATGGATTCCACCCAATAAAACTTCGTTCTATAAATAGAATAATGTGTTGCTAAATTCATACTACAAGCCGTAAATAAAACATCGTAGAATAATTCTAAGTCAAAAGACCTTCTATATTTAGGAGTATTCAAATGAAAAAAATAATGGGTATCTATCAAAACAAACACATGCACTGGGTGGGTGATGGTTTCCCCGTCTATAACCTATTTTCTTATGATCGCTTAGGTCAAACCATTAGCCCATTCTTGCTTTTAGATTATGCTGCACCATATCAGTTTGATCCGACAACGGTACAGCATGGGGTCGGTTCTCATCCACACCGTGGCTTTGAAACCGTGACCATTGCCTATCAAGGTGAAGTCACGCATAAAGACTCTAGCGGTGGTGGCGGAACGATTCAAGCAGGTGATGTGCAGTGGATGACGGCGGGTGCGGGAATTCTGCATCAAGAATTTCATTCGCCTGAATTTGCTGAAAAGGGTGGTTTATTTGAAATGGCACAGCTTTGGGTGAATTTACCTGCCCATGCTAAAATGACTACAGCAGGTTATCAAGCAATTGTGTCCGATCAAATTCAAACCATTCAGTTAGATGATGCAGGCAGTCAGTTACGCGTGATTGCTGGGCAATATCAAGATATTGAAGGTGCTGCAACCACATTTAGCCCTGTGAATGTGTGGGATGGCACTGTGGTTGAGGGTCAAAGCCATACGTTTTATGTAACGGAAGGTCATACCACGTTGTTTGTGTTGATGTCAGGTGAGGTGATTTTAAATGAAAGCCAAACCATAACAGCGCCAAGCATGGTGGTGTTAAGTCGTGAAGGCATCGATTTTAATGTTCAAGCACAGCACGACAGCAAATTCTTGATTCTAACTGGACAACCGCTGAATGAGCCAATTGAAGGCTATGGGCCATTTGTAATGAACAGCAAAGCTGAAATTATGGAAGCGGTTCAAGACTTTAATCACGGTAAATTCGGTGTGATGGATTAATATCGGTTAAATATATGAAAGCCCATGACTCAATTTGAGTCATGGGCTTTCGTGATAAGGTCCTCTATTAGTATTTTTTATATTTGGTCGCTTGTTATTTTATATTCTATTTTGCGACTCGATTCTCATTGTTATGAACTTAGAATAGACCTTCTTTTTTACTTTGCATAGTGGAATTCAAGGGCTAAATTTCAAAAATATAGAATGTTCTGTCTACACGTTAAAATAATACGAATATTTTCATATTGTTGGGTTAAAAATAGGCGATTTTCTAAAATGTAACAAAAAATAAATGGTGTGATTTTCATCTATTAAAACCACAAATTTGATCGTTTTAATACGGATTTTCAGTCTATGATCAGTCATAATTAACGGATCCCTCCATTGATAGGACTTGGTTTTGGAAATCGCAATTATCGGCAGTGGAATGGCAGGTCTTGCCGCCGCTAGAATTCTCCAAGATGCAGGACATAAAATAACGATTTTTGAAGCACTTGCAGGTCGAGGGATGGATAGCCATAGCCTTGATTTTGAGGGTGGTATTATTGATGCACCATTGCGGGTGTTGAATCCACATTTGTGGCGAAATACTTTGAGTCTGGCGACTTATTTAGGAATCGAAACGTTTCCTGTACGCACTTTTATGGCATGTAGTTGGTTGGGTGAAGAAAATAAAAAAGAAACGTGGTTAACAACCTCACGCAGCCGCATCGGAAATTTTCCAATCATCACGCATTATCAACAAATTCAGCAGAATGGATGGCATTTGTTCAAAGGTTTGCTGCAACTGAAGATTGCTTTGCATCAATTTTTTAAATCAGACCATCAAGATATGAGCTTGGCTGAATTTATCAATCAAAATAATATTGATGCGGTGTTTTGGCATGGCACGGTCATGCCTGTGCTTTATACCATTTGCACTTGCCAACCGAAGACTCTGGGTGAATGGCCTGCAAAACCGCTGTTAGAATTTATTCAGCAACTTATGCAAGGCGAAGCTTTATTAAGAATGAAAGGCGGCACCAGTGCCCTCGTTAATCGCTTAATTGAAGATATTGAAATTCACAGTGGGTCAGCGGTGCAAAAAGTTGAGCAACAGGGTGATCGTGTATTGGTGGAAAATGCGCAAGGCATTAGCCAATTTTTTGATCGTGTGATTATCGCCACGCCAACACCAGTGATCGAGCAATTTTTAAAACAAGCAGAGTTTGCCGAAGATATTGCCTTACTGAAAAAATTCAAATTTGAACAAGGTGATTTAGTTGTGCATACCGACCCGATCGTGATGCCGTCAGATCGGCAAGATTGGGCTGTTTTAAGTTATACGATGGATCGCAATTTTAGTCGGCAACAATTTACGGTTTGGTTGAATAAAATTGAGCCGACTCTGGTCAATAAATCTGATGTGTTCCAAACGTGGTGTCCTGTAGACGCGATTGATCCTAAAAAAATTATTTCTAAAGCGCGACTCACTCGTGCCGTTGTAGATTCGGATACGGTGGCATTGAATAAGATCGTCCAACAACGTCATTTACAGCCAAATCGTAAAGTATTTTATTGCGGTTCATGGTCATGTGAAGGCATGCCAATATTAGAGTCTGCCGTGACTTCCGCCATGCATATTGCTACGATTTTAGGCGCACCGATTGCATTTCTAGGGTTAAAACCCAACGTCAACATTGCGCCTGAATTGGGCTATTAATGTGAGCAGTTTTAAGCAAAGCTTGATGAAAAAAATCATCGGACATAAATACGCAATTGATGCAAAACGCTTAGGTGATGATTCGGAAATGGCTTGGAGTAATCTCGGCTATTGGCAAGAGCAATCGCAGAAATATCCACGAGCCTGTCAAATGCTCGCTGATCAATTGGCACAAGCAGTACAACTGAGAAAAACCGATCGTTTATTGGATTTGGGCTGTGGGCAAGGGGCAAGTTTGCTGCATTGGCTCAATCATTATCAAATTGAGCAACTAACAGCGGTTGAGTTACAAGCCGAGTGTGTTGAAAAAATCCAAAAGTTTCTTCCACAAGTCGAAAGTTATTTTGGTTCGTTCCTAGATTTACAATCGCTTAAATTTTCTGATCATTTTAATGTAGTAATGTGTATTGATGCGGCATATCACAGCGCATTGCCTGAGTTTCTCCAGTCGATTTCGTCAGTATTGAAACCTAGTGGTCGTTTGGGATTCCACACGTTACTTTGGTCAGATGCTTGGCAAAAAAGCACGCTACTCAACAAGAATAAATATCGTTATTTGCTCAAAAGTGCAGATGTGAATAGTCAGCAAATTGTGGATAAGTCGCAGCTTATCTACACCCTTGAACAGCATGGTTTTAGCGATGTACTCATCCAAGACTTTTCCGAACCAGTTTTAAATGGTTTTGCTGAATATATTGAAACTCGAACAGTCGAAAAGAAGTTTTTTGATCTTGCAGAGCTAAAAATACAGCTCACGGCTAAGTTATGCCGAAAGCTATATAAAGATGGCTTGATCCGTTATGTTCAAGTCAGTGCTGTAAAAACAAGTCAATAAAAAAGGCTTAAACTTTCAAAGTCTAAGCCTTTTTGAGAATTTCTGATCTGAAACTCTAAAATTTGATGGTGCCGACACACGGATTCGAACTGTGGACCTACTGATTACAAGTCAGTTGCTCTACCAACTGAGCTATGCCGGCAACATGGCGAGCATTTTACTAAAATTGAAATGAAATACAAGAGAAAATGAATCAACCGAATCAATTAAGGTCTGATGGTACTGCCACGATATCGCATAGCAGCAATATTTATCCTAATTACACGCTGATGGGCTGTAATCCTTTTACAATATCTTGAAATGCTGAGCCATTCATCCAGTATGATTTTTTTAGAATTAAGGTGGTCATAATACTTTCAGCTTGATCGCTACTGGTGTCCTGACAGCGCAAACCGTAACAGCTTGCGACCGTTCTGTGATCTTCAAAAAGTTGAATATAATAACTGCCGAGTTCTTGGGCATAACCTAAAATCGCATCACGTTGAGTATTCATTCTTTGTCTTCCCATTAAAAAAATATTAGACACACAATTCTTAATCTCTGTTGACGATTGTTAAGCAAAATGAATCAATCGTCAACTTGAATTTGTAACTAATTCAAGGTATATTATTTCTATCTCCCTAAAAATGCTTTTTGAGGCTTTGCCATGTCAGATAAAACAGCCAAAGAACACGGCGGTGCAAGAGCGAATGCTGGGCGTAAGGCTAAATTTCAAGAGCCGACCAAAGTAATCCGTGTGCCTGAATCGCAAGTTTCTTTTATCAAGAACTGGATATTGGAAAATGCTAAAACGGGGAATTTGATTGATTTTAATTCATCGGTAAAAGCTCGTGCCGTACAGCCGAATCCTGATAAAACTTATCAAATTCCATTGGCGATTGAGCGCGTTGCAGCGGGTTTTCCATCACCTGCACAAGACCATGTCGAGCAAGCACTCGACTTAAATGAATATTTAATTCGAAATGAAAATGCCACTTTCGTGGTGAAAGCAAATTCGTTATCGATGCTTGGAGCGGGTATTGATATTGATGATCCTTTATTGGTCGATCGCAGTATTGCAGCTAAAGCTGGCGATATTGTTATTGCCATGATTGACAATGAATTTACCGTGAAAAGAATGATGATTGATTACCACTTTAGCCCTCCGAAGGTTTGGCTCAAGGCAGAAAATCCAGACTATCAAAATATCTATATTGAAGAAGGTCAAGAGCTAGTGATTTGGGGTGTGGTCACTTATAACTTAAAACCAATGCGTTAAACCTGATGCTTCAAACCAAAATTTTTGCATTGATTGATGTGAATAATGCCTATGTCAGCTGTGAACGAGTTTTTAATCCGCAGCTGAATAATCGTCCAGTCGTGGTGTTATCTAATAACGATGGCTGTGTGGTTTCACGCTCTGCGGAAGCCAAAGCCATAGGCATAAAAATGGCGGTACCTCTTTATCAAATCCAAGATTTAATCAAGCAATACAATGTTGCCGTCTTATCGAGTAACTACGCACTTTACGCTGAGATGTCGAAACGCTTCATGAATATCTTGGGAAGCTTTGTGGCAGAGGGTGATCAGGAAATTTATTCGATAGATGAATGCTTTCTTGAACTCACAGGCTATACACATATCGACAGTCTAAATGACTATGCTCATGAAATTTTAAACACGGTTCAACAATGGTTAGGCTTACCCTGTTGTATCGGCATTGGATATAGTAAAACACAGGCGAAAATGGCAAATCATCTTGCCAAAACGTATCCATCTTTTAAAAGTGTCTGCAATCTAGTCAATGAAGACTTATGTATTATTGAAGACTTGCTGAGCCACACCTCGGTTGGTGAAGTCTGGGGCGTTGGCAGAAAAACAAAAAAGCGCCTTGAGCAGATGAATATTCATACAGTCATGGACTTGGTACAAGCTGATGAAAAAGCACTGGGCAAACATTTTTCAGTGATATTAGAAAATACTGTGCGTGAGCTTCAAGGCATATCGTGTCTTGAGCTTGAAAATCAGCCTAGAAATCGACAACAAATTATAAGCAGTCGAAGTTTCGGACAGCCCATTTATGATATTGAAAGTCTAAGTGGTGCCCTCACGGAATTTACCCTTAGAGCAGTGGAGCGGCTGCGAGAGGGGAAATTACTTTGTAGGGCGATCGGGGTAAGTATTTATACTAATCGCTTTCAACAAGAGAAGTATTTTAGACCCTACGCTGTTGTGTATCTTGATGATTACATTGATGATCTTTTAGAAATTAACAAAGCGGTACAGCGGGGCTTAAAGGAAATTTTTAAGCAAGGTCATGCTTATAAAAAAGCAGGCATTTTATTTATGGATATTATTCCTTTGCATCAACACGCCCCCGATCTTTTTTCTGATATGACACAAACAGTGAAACGGCAAGAGCTGTCAAATACACTCTCAGCCATTCATGAAGAATATGGTAAAAATAAGGTGGTATTGGCAGCTGTGGCAAGTAAACAACCCAAACAATGGGCAATGCACCAGCAGCAAAAGTCGCCGAGATATTTGACACACTGGAATGAACTATTACGTGTGAGATAGCGGACAAATTTACAGGGAAGTTTCTCTATTTTTAGAAAGGTGATTGAAATTTAAATCTAATGACTACGCCCATGAGTTATTTCATCGATGATGGCATACTAATTTAGTTCGCCGTAATGTATTGGGCAATAAAAAAAGCCTAAACCCTTTAGATTTAAGCTTTTAGGACTCTATGATATATCATAGAAAGTAAACTTGGCGAGAGAGGGAGTCAAATAGTTTGTTTAATATATTGATATATAGTCGAATGTAGAATTGTGTCTTTGTGCTTTACCCCCATTTATACCCCCAACTGTATGAGGGTAGGGATGCTGAATCGCAAAGGGAAAAATTTACATGGAGGCTCACCTATACTGTTCTTAATTATACATGAATTTCTATTTTCCCCTAGGTATCTTAAAGATGAGTTGATAGACACTAGCAACAGTAAGATCACTTTGCACTGCCTAACAGTTTAATATTTTGTAATTTAATCCCTACTTCATCATGAGCTGTCAATTTGGCGAAGTTTTCTTCCATACCAAGCACCGCCATTACTTTAATGTATGTACCAATAGTCACACTAGGGTTACCAGTAAAAACTTTACTCACGGTTTTATTATCAAAACCTGTACGCTCACAGATCAATTGTTTAGTCAGTCCACGGCGTTTCGCAGCAAGTAATAAATCCTCTCCAAAAGTTGTCAATGCCTTACGTTGTTTAGAGAATAACACCCTGTATAAATCTCTTTTTCCCATAAGTATCTCTGAAAACTGGCACTGTATTTCCTAGATTCTGTAGTCAAATAGGAATACATTCCGTTTGGCGGTAAAAATCAACTGTTGAGATATTGAAAATTATTGATGCTTTTTTAAGTATCACACTCCAGCTACGAGAGATAAAAACACAATTTTAAGACTAATCTGTTTTCATCTATTCAAATTTTCTCTTTTTATCATGGCGGTAAGGTTTTGCTGAAATATTTGAGGTCATGATATTGGACACTGAGCATTCTATAGATGTACGTAAGCCATCAAATAACTGAACTTCATTGGATGATTTAAGATATTCAATAATATTCTCACTGAGAGATTCTATAATCTCTTTAGGATTTCTAATTTTAATTTGATCGTTTTGAGCCAACCTGATTAGATCTGATGTATTTGGAAACTCCTTACCACCATTAAGTTTAAGTGCCATTTTATTATCGATCGTTTTATAGATCAGTGTATGCGTAATATCAAACGGCGGCGAAACAAAAATATTCTTCATATCTGAGGAATATTGAAGTGCAAAATTTTTAAGGTGAGCATCACCATTACCAATTAAGCAGTTGAAAACAATATATTTATACATCTTCTCAACTTCGATTGAACTGCCTGTATATAGATAGGTTGCCTTTAATAAAGCTTCATAGCTTCCTGTGTATTTTGCATCAGGATCATTAGGCTTTTTCATTAAAGTCGTAAAGTCTTCATATCCAAGTCTTATACCATCATCGGTTTTATCAAAACGCTCTACAACATAAGTTTCTAAATTTTCGGATAAATAAGTCTTTGGTGGTTCAAGCCCACATTTTCTTGCTGCCTCCATACAAACAAATTCATTAACTGTCAGTAATGGAAATTCTGAATCGAATGATTTTACGATCAAATCTCTTTGTTGAACGGTTCTATCCGTCTGGGTTGTGATTGCATTTGGTACGCTCACTTTAGGCTGCATACCAGCTAATGAATTTCTTAGGTAATATTTTTCTAATAGTTGTGGGAAAAGAGGTTCCTTGCTGTCGTAGGATAAAATTTCACCTAGACTTAAAGATTCAGCTTCGGGTAAATTCAGCTCACTTTTATAAGAGAGCATTCCGATTCCTTGATTACCTTGTAGAGCCAACAAATACATATCATTGACCTTGGCATATCTTGCAAGTTTTTCAGCAATGAATCGACGATTAAAGCCTTCAGGTAGATTTTGTGAAAATATTGGGTGTAATGAACCTGATGAATAACCATCCATACCTTTTTTAGTCATGGTCAGAGATATATGTTGTTTTTCTTGTATAGGTTGATATTGATGTACTGAACCATATGTCAGTACACCTAAATCGATTTGATTTGTACAAACGTGAATTGTATTGATTTTATTGGGTAGATATACGCTGGTATTCATTCATCCTCCTCAGAGAACATGCTTTCAATCTCATCCCAGTCGGGTAGGGTATGTTTCTTTTCGCTTACTTCAAATTGTAAGCCAACAGCATCTAATACACGTTCAAATATATCAAAAGACCCTGTAAAACGACCATTTTCAATTTCGGAAATCGTAGTTTTATTAATCCGTATTAATTCAGATAGTTTCTGTTGTGTATAACCTAGAATTTTTCTTGCTGCTCGTATTTTTTTACCAATCTCAGCTCTACTTGCCATAGTCTGCTCTCGGGTTAATAAATTAGCCATATAGATAATATTGTATTATAAGAAGGTGAAGTTAGCTATATGGCTAATCTAATAAATTGGTTTACTATAAATAAGAAATATTTCTAATGTAGGTATGAATATGCACTGTAGTAAAAACTCAGATAGTTTACTTGAGCTACGTCTACGAATTGCTATAAGGGCTGAATTGGTTTTCATTACTGGTTACGAGGTGCAACAGCTTTGGATGTAGAAATAACTTTTCCTTGCCAACAGCGATTTCTTCTAGTACTCCTAACTCAACTAATTTCTTTAGATAGGTGGATGCAGCTTGTCTTTTAGCTATGCCTTTTTCGACTAGATTAGAAATACGGCAATAGGGTTGTTCAAAAATCACATCGACCAATTCCCTTGAGTAAATCTTTTCAGCATGGTTTTTAATGTATTCGATGCTATGTTCATGCAAGCGTCGGATTGCTTTGATTTTGGCAATTGTCCATTCACTACTATTTTTCACTGCTTGTAGCATGAATAAAATCCATTCTTGCCAACTTTCTTGTGTAGTCACATTCAATAGCAGCTCGTAGTATTTAGCTTTATTTTGAATGATAAAACGACTCAGATAAAGAATCGGCAAAGTCATTAATTGCTGATCCATCAAATACAAAATATTAAGAATCCGCCCTGTACGTCCATTACCATCAACAAAAGGATGAATCGCTTCAAATTGATAGTGAGCTATCGCCATCTTGATTAAAGGATCTATGTCTTCGTTGTAATGTAGGAACTGGTCTAAGTTGGATAATAAGTTACGGATCGTTTCCTGCCCATCAGGTGGTGTGTAAATGACCGTTCCTGTATAGCTATTTTTCAATGCTGTGCCTGTAGTTGCACGAATATCCAAATCTACGCCTTTAATCGTCTGGCATACCTCAATAGCAGTACGTGTATTTAAAGGGCGTTCCTGAATGGACTGTACGCCTTGATATAGTGCTGTCCTGTATCTTAGAGCTTCTTTAGTAGCATGATCAGCCTGATCTTCATGACCTTGTGCATGTTGGAATAGCTTATTGGTCGTGGTGACAATATTCTCAATTTCAGAACTGTCCTTTGCCTCTAACAATGTGATGATATTCATCAGGATCGTTTGGTTTGGAATAAGCTCGCCTGCCTGCTTTAATTCAGCCAAGGCTGCTCTAGCTTCAATACATAACTTGAGTACTGTCTTGGTCTCTACATCCTGTTTTGGTGGTAAAGGGGGCAAATCGTTATACGGTTCAGTTGCTTGCCATTGGGTCATCGTATTTATTCCAGTATTTATTGTTATGTCGATACGAATAGGAAAAATCGACATGAGCATAAGTTATGTCGATAGCATAAACATGATTAGGGTGTCATGTCGATAAAATTTAAAAATATCGACATGAATTTTGTGTGTGTCGATAGCATAAATATGATTAATAATTCTAAATTTTATTATTTTTATTTAAAAAGTATGTGATTAATAGGCTTTTAAAAGCTTGAATTGAAAATAAAGATAAATTAAATTCAATTAGTTAAAGTGTATTTGATTTTAATTTTATGGAAAATAAAAGGATTTTTGAATTATTAAGGCTGCGAGTTCCATACTCGTATGGATTGTTGCCAAATGAAGAGCGTGGAAAGACAACCTTTTTCAAGGAGTCTGTTGATGCATTGGAAAACTTGACTAACTTTTTTGAGGACGTTCGTAGCCACAGAAATCCTATACTTGAGAAGTTTTTAAATGCGAGTAACGAGGTGCAGGGATTTGATCAAGATACATATTTATATTTTAGTAAATTACTGCCTAACTCAGCTATTTTACCTAACTGTGGATATAAGTTCAGGCAAAGGACGACCTCTACTGAATTAATGGAATGTATTCGCAATATACAGAATACAAGTGAGTATTTTTTGCACTTGGGCGGAAATGATCCTTATGCCTATTTACCCTCAAATCTTCAAAAACGTTTCCGTGGACAGGGTGATAAGACATTCCCTACAGCTCAAATAGTAGCTTTAAAAAATTTGATTAAGGAAAATCAAACAAGCATAGATTGGAATGTGGAATTTGAGAGAAGAAGAAGCTATATCGATCATATGAATTTGTGCGCTGATTTTGATCACATCATTAAACAAAATTTGAAAGTGAATGTTTTGTGTTTGGATATCAATCTAAAAAATTCGTCAAATAGTGCAGAACATGAATTTATCCGAATCAATTTAGGATATATAACCAAAATTCAGACCTACTTAAATCAGTTTCCTAATTTTTTGAATGGGTTTTTTAAGTGGGAAAGTGATCATCAACATGGATTGAATTTACATTGTATTTTATTTTTTAAGGGTGAAAGAAAGCTTAGCCCGAAAAAAGTGGTTGAAAAGCTTACCGATAGTATAAGTCGAGACAAGTTTGATTCAGGCGTAGCAATTACCAATTGGCTAAATCTATTAAAGAAAATCACAAGGTATGATTTTACAAGAATTTCATATCATCAAACAGAGCATATACATCAGTTTCAATATTGGATTCTGGGCTACTATGCTTACATTGACCATATCATACAGCTAGACTACAGAAATAATGTTGATGATTCATTCTCACCTAATGGGGACTTTTTGAGGCTTGATGAGTTTGTATATTATGACCCATTGCTGGCATATCAGCGCAATCTTGAGCGGTGGAAAAAACGAATTGAAGGTAAAGATTCAAAGAAAGTTTGGCAGTATCGAAACCTACCAATTGCAGCTATTGAACGGATTGAGATAGCACAGTTAATTTATGAAGAATATGCCTGCGTTGACAGTAATTTTAAAGGATTAGTCGAAGTCGGTGTGCGATTAGAGATTTTTATTGAAAATGTATTGGTTTCATTTGGCAACTTTTTTGATTTCCCTAGGCAGTTTAGTGAGTCAAATCCATTAACTGAAGATGAGTGGGCAAGTTCGATTACTCCATGCTGCCAGCAATATTTCAGTTTGATTGATGAATTTGAGGCAGTGTTACAACTCTTAGATTACAGTCAAAATTCTGCCTTAAGTCCTAATCTTAATGTGGATAATTTTGGCATAAGAAGTTTCTTTTTAAAGAACAAAATGGATGATAAGTTCAATTTGGATTTAAACAAAATTTTTGAGTTGAACAATGCACTTGCCGTTTTAAGAGATAGGTATATAGGAAATTCAGTACATCATGGACGATTAAAAAATAGAATTAACTCCAAACATTTAGAGATGAATAAAATATCGGCAATTGAAGCACAATATAAAATTTGTGCTAGGCGTTATGTGACATCTATCGATTATCTAAATGCTATTTTAGTTCAAGATGTAGTGGTCTATAGAATTCAATTTATACTCGATGTAAAGGCATGGGGAAACATCTCACAAGAGGAATTTTCTAAGCTTTTTACAAATTTCATCCGTTTTGGTAAAAGAGCCCAACCGCTATCAAAATGTATTGGGTATCTAGGATGTTGGACTTTAAATAGCCAGCATAAAACGATTGCCGATGTTTTATTTTTCTTTTCTCGGTCTAAGCTTACGCAAGTCGATGGGATTGCACGCTCAATAATTGATTATTGGCATAAGTTCTTAAAAATTCATTTTGAGCATAAGTCAAACAAAGATCCGCAGAAGGTGTATAGCGATACGGAATCTATAGCGGTATTTTCCTCACAACAAGAATTTAACTCAAAATTCGTAATATTTGATGCTAAGAACAGAAAAAAGCAAAACCTGTTCAAACAAACAGTCATCAAATATTTAGCCTACAATGAGATTTTCCAACCAAGACCAGTAGTCCCTATTAGGAAGGTATTAATCAAGGGGTCAAAGGTAAGTATTGAAAAAAGTGCTAAAAACTAACTTTAGCTTATCCTGATTCAGTATTTTCATTGGGTAAAGGTAAGGTCAGCATCTCAAACTATTGTCGAATGGTTCATCACTCTTAGCAGGTTATTAAAGTTATTATATACTTATCAATACCTTAAATGATTCTTTGCTCATATATATGCGGCATAATTAATAAATTACAGATCAGTCAGTGATATGAATCCTAACATGATGAGTATCACGACATGAATTTGACTACATTTCTTTGGAATGAATCCAGTATTTGTACTGCGATAGAAGACTTTGTTTACGATGTCTGTTTTGAACAGATGAGTGAACAACAATTCAAACAAACATTGAGAACATTATATGAAGCCTTTCAGTACTTCTATTCAACACAGCTTCACTACACTGCATCCATCCAATATTTTATTCAGTGTAAGGACTGGATTGATCATTTTCTGAATGGGCAATCTGCATCACAGATCTTAAATTTTAATATTCAACAGATTCAAATCCTACGTTGTGTACTCAGCCAATATCGAAATGATTATTGGAATGAGCTCAGTCGTTTTATCCAACAAGAAGAGCAGAATCGAAGGTCACTGTATCAGTATCTGACTAAACTCATCACACATTATTCTGAACTGTTATTTGTACGTGTCGATTTGGGTTATCTCAAAGAGCAACAGGTTTATATTGGTATCGAGAATGTTCAACAACATATGAACATTTTGAGAAATCGTATAGCCAATCAAGATGGTTGTTTCATGGGGTTACAAGGATATGCATGGGCATTAGAGCAAGGTGTAGATAAAGGCTACCATTGCCACTTATTGCTGATTTATGATCCATCGAAACGACAGAATGACTGGTATCTTGCTGATCAGGTTTGGCAAATGTGGAACAGTATTACGGGTAATATCGGTGTGCACTTTAACTGTAATACTACGGAATATAAGCAGCAGTTTATGCTGAATGATCGCTTAGGGGTAGGGCGTATTCGATGTGATAATCCCGTGGAAGTGACAAATGCATTGAATGCTGCCATGTACCTAGTCAACCCTGAAAAGTATGCACAGCATTTACGAGCGAAGATACCGTATATGCGTAGCTTTGGTACAGGTCAATTTGAAGTGCATTGGCGTAGAGGTGTTGCTCAAACCTTGCAGATATGTGGATTTTAAGTCAAATAACAATTAAAAAACTACGGCACTCCTAGTGATATGAACAAATAACCTAGGATGTGTTTTCTCATGACGACCTACAACGAAGCTCAAACCTTTTGTGAAATTGAAAAATTTATCAAGGATGTGGTGAATGACCAAATCAGTTGTGAACAATTCAAACAGCAGATTATTCCCTTGATTAAGAAATCCAGACGATTCTTTGTCGATGGGAATAATTACATCGCTGCAATTATTGTGTTTAAGCATCTTGAGCAGATCATCTTTAAAGCCAATGCATTTAAGTTCTACGATTCTATTCAAGACTTACCTGATCATATTGTGGAAGGTTTTATAAAGTATGTAAATGATCAAGCTGGGTTGATTGAAGCGGATTATCAATATGATCAGAAGCAACATAAGACTGAGGTGAAAAAGGCTGAACGCTTTCTATTGGAATGTATACAACAACATGATCAATTGACCATTTTTCCCATTTGTTTAGGGATTCAACCTGAAGCGCTATCAGTGATTCGCTTATATGATGTTGATCTTTACCTCAGTGCTTTCCTAAAGTTAATTCGATCCAGAGATACTGAGTTATTTCGTTCAATTCACTCTGTAATTTGGCAGATCAAACATGATCCAGAGCAAGGTTACTATGTTCAGCTATTCTGTATCTACGCTGGACAGGCGCAAACTAAAACTTTAACGGATCATGCCCGCAGAATTGGTGAACAATGGTTGGACGTCACCAATGGTTATGGAGCTGTTTCATTTGAAGAAAATGATTTAAAAGGTATCTCGGTAAACTGTTTGGATGACAAGCAGATTCAACGTGCTTTGCAGGTTATAAAAGCTCGTATGAATAACCATGCTAGAAATCATTATTTAAGAGTGACAAGGCATCGTAGAAAAATCTTTGATTGTCAGCGTATTGGCCTAAGTTTGGCTTAAAGACAATGGAACATGTAGTTCCAATATGTATTGATGGATGGTCTTATGGGAATAAACTTATTCCCATAAGACACAGGATCGAAAACAAAGCCACTTCATTATTCATGCCTAAAAATTATAGGTATAGGTCAATCCGCTGTTGGTGGTGAGGGTTACTTCACGGACATTTTCGGCAGCGCAGCCTAGGTAGACTTGAGCCACTGAGCCATAGCGCATATTTTGATAATCATAAAAGCCTTTGGTTCTACAATTGCCGCGGTTGATTGATACGTTGGTCAGGGTGGTTGGATCATCATTTAGTGACATGATATTGAGCTTATCCACATAGCCTGTCATGGAATATTGCGATTCATCACGACGGACACGCACTTCAAACTGTTCTTGGATCGGTTGTTCCTGTGACAGTTCAGTCATTTGCTCCGCATCAGCCCCATTTTCTAAAAATGATTTATCAACGACAAAATCATCCTCGGATTGATTGGTCGTTTCAGACTGATCAGAAGCATTATTCGCGGTAGAGGCTGTATTTTGATCTGATGTTGCCTTGGGTTCTGCTGTGGCTTGAGGCTCTTTGGCTGGACTACAAGCGGTTAAGCCCAGTATGAATACACTGGATAAAAGAATCGGGTGGATCAGTTTCATGGCTGAATTCCTAAAAAAATTGCTTATTTCATCTATGAATAAAGTCGTTGTTCGTCGTTATTTACATTTGCCTTTATGAACCGATTGCACCAAACGAGGTTCGGTTTTGTCTGCATCTAGACGTAGGCAAATGGCTTTTTTGCTTTTGATTGAACTGGAAATCAGTTCTTCACCCTGAATTGGATTGCTACCACCTGCGTTATAAACTTGATAGCGTTTGCCAGTGGTGCTCTTAAAACTAAAGGCATCACCTGATTCACTAAAGCCTTCGATCTTTTTAACAATCACAGTTGCTGAATTGGATTGTGCAAACAGTGAGGTGCAGATCAGACTGAGGCCACAGGCCAAGATGAGTTTTTTCATTTTGTTATTCCTATGGCTTAGTTCTTAAAAATCGTGACAGGCCAAACCACGGCTTTGCCAAGGTTGTAGGCATAGCTGTAATGTGCGGTACTGCTGCAATTCTTGAAATATACTGAGCAAATCAGTGCGATCAGCACATAGCCGATAATTAAATAGTTTTTCATGTGTTTCCCCAGATACTTGAATTTATGACTGACATTGCTGAACAGCGTTTGCCATCACCACACTAAAATCTTCAGGCGGTTGCATCGTTTCTCGAACCGTGACATCCGCCATTTGTTGCATAAATTCAGGTGAGTAATGCGCTTCGACTTTGTCGTAAATACAGCCACAGGTAGAGCGGTCTAAACCACCTGCCTGACAGCCTGCTTTAAAGTCACGTTTGACTTTGCTGTCACAGGCCGTCAGCAGGGTGCTACTGAGGACAATGGTCATTACCCCAAACCAAGTTTGATATTTCATTTCTGTTCCCAATCATTGTTATCTATTGTTCTAAAGTCATACGGATGGGTTTATTTATGCCCGCCTGCCAGATAAATCAGCAGCCATAGTCCGCCAAGCACAAAAACAAAAGGGCCTAGCATCGCCACCACGACGACAATTAAAATCAGCTGTGCGATCAATTTCATAAGGTTTTTCCAGCACAAAGCAGCCCCTGAATTAAAAACTCAGTGGTTGATCAGTGCGGTGAAATCAATCAGTGCACAGGGCTAGACAATAAAGTTGGAATCGGAATCAAATGCCGAAGTTTGGGATGGTATAAAAATGAAGCGAGTGCAGGGGAAGCGCACAAATTAAATAGCGTCATAATAGATGACTCCTGTATGTATAGAAGTTCTACCAATTACTGCTAAATAATGGTGGCAGAACGAAAAGGGGTTAGCAGACTGGACATACAGAACCAGCACGCGCGAACGCGTCCCCCTCCCGTTCTACCGCAAAGGGGGACGAGAAGGTTTTACGCACGTAGAGAATACTCAGAAGAATAAACCCCGATGCGCTGTATGAAACGGTCTGCTAAAACCGACTGGCAATGTAGGCCAGCCCTTGCATCATAATCGCTGATAAAAATCAGGTCAATTGATCCCTGTATTCAATCATTAAAATTGATTTAAAAAGCATCGATTAAAATCACATTCTAAAAAAATACAGATACATATCATTTGAATGAGAAGCATGTGGCTCCTTTAAAACAGCCACATGCAATAACCCGATTCACGTTTTGCCTGCTTTTCCCCAAAGCAGGCTTTTTTATTTCACTCATTTTTATTACAGGAATTATTCAGATGAGTTTGCCATGTCCTTATTGTCAGTCCCGAGACACGGTACTGCTGGAATCCCCACAACATTTGGTCATCAACAGCAATTCACCTTCAGCGCAAAACAATGTGATGTCACCTCTGGCATTGGCGACGTTAGGGATTAGTGTTTCTAAAAGTTTAAACATCCCCACGATTGCAGGCGCCTTAGTGGGTGTCCTGATCGGTGGCATTTGGATGCTGGTGACGGAGGATGAAGTCCAAAACAGCTCCTATCCTGTTTATACCCGACATTATTACTGCAATGACTGTGACCGCGATTTTAGTCCAAATTTACGCAATTAAGCATTTATCAAAATTCACAAACTGAACCTTTTACCCATTAAAAATTGATACAGGAATTATTCTTATGGCACATTTAGTTGAAACAATGGCATTTGTAGGACAAACCCCTTGGCATGGCTTGGGTAATGAACTCACTCCAAACCAACCCATCGAGGTCTGGGCACAACAGGCAGGCATGGACTGGCGGATTGAGTCCTCAGATGTCAGTTACATGGCTCAGAATGAAAAGGGGCAGAGCATTATTATGCCTTTTGAAGAACAACGGGTTTTATATCGCTCAGATACCCATGCACCGTTATCAGTGGTCAGCCAACGCTTTCAGGAAGTCCAGCCGATGGAGATTTTACATTTCTACAAAGACCTGACTGAACAATCAGGTTTTGAACTGGAAACCGCAGGTGTGCTCAAAGGTGGCAAGAAATTCTGGGCACTCGCACGTACAGGGCAAAGCTCAGCCTTAAAGGGCAAAGATGTTAGCAATGGTTATATCCTTTTAGCTACGGCTTGCGATGGCACATTGGCAACGACAGCTCAATTCACCAGTATTCGAGTGGTGTGTAACAACACCTTGGCGATTGCCCTTAAAGGACAAAATACCAATGCAGGTGTGGTCAAAGTACCACACAGTACCAAGTTTAATGCTGAACGGGTCAAACATCAGTTAGGCATTTCCGTTCGTGTATGGGATGAACACATGTATGAGATGAAGCAACTGAGTCAGCGTAAAGTCACCCAACAGGAAGCGGCAGCCTATTTTGATGCGGTATTTAACAATACCAATCTCAGCACTGCTGAACAGGATGAAAGCATTATTCAGTTCTACCGAAATGCAGCCATGCCAAATCAAACAAGCCCATCCAAAGCCGACAATAAAACCGAACCAAATGGACGCGCCATGTCCAAGGTGATGACCATGTTTAACGGACATGGGCGAGGGGCAGAACTCAGTTCAGCCAAAGACACGGCGTATGGATTATTGTGTGCCATTACAGAATTCACAGATCATGAGCGTCGAGCAATGAGTACCGATCACAGACTCGATTCAGCTTGGTTTGGTGCAGGAGCAGCAATCAAACAACGTGGTTTAGAACAAGCACTTCGCATGATTGCCTAATTCAGTTTCAATTAAGCCAGCTCCATTAGCCTAAGCATACGGTAACACCGTACAAGCACAGCAACACCTTTAGCCACATTTCCAGATGTGGCTTTTTTTATGCCCAAAATTCAGCTTTTACGATTTTACTCATACAGGAATATTTGCCAATGAATAGCCATACTCAAATTCAAAACACCTTAAACCATCCACCGTTACAGCCTTATTTTCCCAACTTTAACCAACCCACTCAACAAGTTGAGGTAGGAACTCGAACCAAACGAGACCGACCGAATACGCAGCCACGAAAAACTAAAGCCCCAGTAGCAAAACGCCTTGCCAATACCAAGCAGATGAATTACCAACAATGGTTAGAAGTCAGAAAACAGGGTATTGGCAGTAGTGATGCAGCTACAGCATGTGGATTGAATCCCTATATGTCAATGTTGGAACTGTGGATGATTAAGACAGGTCGGATGCAACAAAATATTGAGGATGAAAGTGCAGGCTATGCACCTTTATATTGGGGCAAAAAGCTAGAACCATTGGTAGCGGAATACTACAGCATGCACACCAACCACAAAGTCCGTCGAGTCAATGCAGTGCTACAGCACCCTGATGAAGACAAACAGTTTATGTTGGCAAACCTTGACTATGCAGTAGTGGGAAATGAAGAAGTTCAAATATTAGAGTGTAAAACGGTGGGGGAATATGGCTCAAAACTGTGGCGAGATGGCGTACCGCTTTATGTATTGTGTCAAGTGCAACATCAGTTAGCCGTAACAGGCAAACAGGCAGCACATATCTGTGCCTTGATCTGTGGACATGAAACCAAAATCTATAAGGTAACTCGCAATGAAACTGTGATTCAGCACATCATTAATGCCGAACGACACTTTTGGCAATGTGTGGAATCAGGAATCCCTCCAAGTGTCGATGCTTCGGATTCAGCAGCCAAAGCCTTGCAACAACTTTATCCTGAGCAAGTGCCATTAACAGTAGAAGACCTCACTCAAAATGAACAAGCCAACTATCTATTTAGCCAGTTGCTTGAGGAGCGACATAAGGTTGAACAACATCAGGAGTATTTTGATGAACTCAAACATCAATTACAAATGATGATGAAAGACGCAGAACGAGCAGTGTTTACAGGCGGTTCAGTCACTTGGAAAAAATCACAAGACTCGATCAGCTTAGACAGCAAATCCCTGCTTAAGCGGCATCCTGAATATCTACAGCAGTTTCCACAAACCAAAGCAGGAACACGGCGTTTTCAGATTTATCCCAATGGTGGATAAGACTGACTTACTAAGCATTCAATCCATTTCATCCAAAAACGTATCAACCAACACAGAAATCCACCGATCCCGTACCCCAACAGGTGTGGGATTTTTTATGCCCAAAATTTTAAACATCTATATAGAGGACATCACCATGATTAAAGGTTTAGCAATCACACCACCCGTTTTAGGTCGTATCAGCATTGGTAAGATCATGGAAAAGAACGGCAAACGACTGCCTGAACGGGACGACCAATTTACCATTACCAGTCAAATTCAGAATAAGGATGGATGGGTGAAACACCCATTGGATGAGCAACTACGTGCCAAAGCACCCAATCAAAACCAAAAGTTGAGAAGTATTCCAGTCCGCATGATCTTCAACGATCCTGAACTTAATCTACGCGCGGAGTACAGCCTATTTGACCGCCAAACTGGACGACTAATTTGCTCAGGCAATGGAGAAACTTGTCAGCGACTTGGACAAAATGGTATTGAACAGCACCCATGCCTATCCCCTGATTTATGTCCACTGGCTCAGGGTGGACTCTGTAAACCCTATGGACGGCTGTATGTGAATTTAGATGAATCGGATGAGTTTGGTACATTCATCTTTAGAACCACAGGATTTAACAGTATTCGGACACTGGCTGCACGGCTGCATTATTACCATGCCGCATCAGGTGATTTACTGTCATGCCTGCCATTGCAACTTACTCTGAGGGGAAAAAGTACCATCCAAAGCTACCGTATTCCGATTTACTACGTGGATCTGACCTTGCGGGATGGGGTGAACCTTAAAGATGCGATTAGCTCAGCCAAGCAAATCGATGAACAGAGCAAAGCGGCAGGATTTTATCAGGAGGCGTTGGACCATGTGGCACGGCAGGGTTATGGCAATGCGAGTTTTGAGGTCGGGGGGGAAGAGGGGCTGGATATTGTTGAGGAGTTTTACACGGATGGACCAAGACTAGAACAGTCTAAACAAACACATGACTTGAGCCATGTACAGGATATTCAGAAAGGTTTGCAGCAGTCAGTACAGGCTTTGAATTGATTAGGTGGGAGCAGGACGTTTTTTCTTACAGCGAGCTCTATTATTTGAGCGAAATCGCGCTCGCATCATTGATTGGGAGAAAAACATCATGAATGCGTTCACAGGTCAAACTTTTCAGATGAATCAAATCATTAATATCAAGCATGTTGTTGAATTTACTGCTCTGAGTAAATCAAAAATCTATGAGATGATTAATAAGAAATCAAAGTATTACGATCCTACATTTCCCCAGCCTATACGGTTAACAGAGATGCGTATTGGGTGGTCAGCTTGGGAAATCCATCAGTGGATTGAGTCGAAGATGGAAGAAAGAGAGTAATGGGAGCTTTTGCTCCCTTATTTTTTTGGTAGAATCGAAAAAAATTACTCATGCTATAAATGAAACAAACTTTAGATTATTACGATATTAATGCATTAGGGTTCTTCGAGTCCACATTCAAAGTAGATATGGAGAGCCTATATCAACCATTTTTACGCTATCTACCAGACCATGCCTTTATACTTGATTTAGGTTGTGGTTCGGGGAGGGATACCTTGGCTTTTAAGAATAAAGGTTATCAGGTTGCAGCAACGGATTATTCAAAAGAACTAGTAGATAAGGCAAGTCGATTGTCTGGAATTGAGGTGCGTTTTGAAAGCTTTTACAAATTAGCTGAGCTAAACCAGTATGATGGTATTTGGGCATGTGCTTCACTATTACATTGTGAAAGAGAACGCTTGCCTGAGGTACTGGAAAAAATACTAAAAGCATTAAAAGTGAATGGTATCTGCTATATGTCATTTAAATATGGTGCGGGAGATCGTTATAAGGATGGAAGACAATTTACAGATATGGATGAATCACAAGCACAGATACTGTTAAAAAAATTTGATAATATTTTACTGTTACAACAATGGATTACCATTGATAAGCGTCCCGATCATCATGAAGATTGGCTCAATATCGTATTTCAAAAACAAAATTGAATAAATAATGTCAGTATCTATACCTACACCACAGCAACAGCTTAAGTTTCTTAAACAGATTCAGCAAATTTTACATTCAGGAAGTTTTTCTTCCACTTATAAATTTGCTTTGTTGATGAGTCTTTCTCGCTTAGCGATTGAGCAAGGAGATGATACTGGGGAAAGCTTAACCTTAGACTATTCGGATATTGCAGAGAAATTCATAGATTTATACTGGAAGCAGACTCTTCCATTTCATTTTAATGAAAATGAACCATTCCTGTTACAACAGAATAATGGCAAGCAAGCAGGAATTATTAGCTTAATTCAAACTGCCCAACAAAGTTATAAATCCCTCGCCTTAGTCAGACGAGATCATGTCTACTGGCTGCAATTGAAAAGGAAAGTGGCAGATATCGTAAAGAAGATGCCTGTAACTTACCTACAAAATTTGAAAGGTCAAAATGTTGAGTTTTTATATTGTTTAGAAGATTCTCGAAAACAACTTATACTTCTACCAAATGTCATGTATTGCTTGCGTCAGTTTAGCGAAATCATTGAGGAGTTATGTCAGAAAAAGTGGGTTGATTTTGTAAGGTTAAATAAAGGTAATTTATTGGTTCTAGATGGCTTGCCTGATTTGGCAACATTCATGTTTGAGCCAAGTCGAAATCAGCTTCGACAAGTAGGGGCATTTCTAGTTGACCTACAGGCATGTAAGTGTTTTTACTGCCAAAAGCCAATTAAGCAAAATAAATGGGCTGTAGACCATTTCATACCTTGGGCGATGTATCCAGCAGATACAGGTCATAATTTTGTGCTTGCAGATGAAAAATGCAACTCAGCTAAAAGTGATTTCTTGGCGTCGGAAGAATTTTTATTCCAATGGCAGGAGCGAAACCAGAATTTTAATAACCTCATTACAGAGCAGTTATCAAAGATGGGTTTTCTGACAGATATTGAAAGATCACATAATGTTGCTAATTGGGCATATCGGCAGGCTAATGAGAATGGGTATTTGTTGTGGGTAAATAAGCCATAAGCATTTACATAAATTTAGAGTATCTATCTATGAGTAGTTGATGGTCATGAAATTCTAAAAAGGGTCTAACAGCTAAGTAAATTTCCTCTTTTAATTTGATATCTATCCATGAATCATCACGATAGATACATTCACACATGGCTCTGAGAATAAGTTCAATTTCATGATTATTCATTAAAAAAATCTCTTCTGCTACACGACCTCTGAGTGCATTAAGAAGCTCCTCAAAATTTGAAAATTCTTCATTATAAAAATCAAGCTTTGAAGAGATATAAGAAAAATAGCCTTTTGCATTTTCGACCAAAGAAATGAGACAAAGATATAGTTGTGAAATTTCATTCGTAGTGAAATAGGCACGGCTACTTTTTGGGGAAATATAGAAATCTTGCAAGGCCTCGATGGTCTTTAACACACCTAAACTTCGATAGTAATGATCCTTGAGTAACGCAAATTTACGAATATCCCTCATGTAACCAAAGTCCTTTAGAACTTTTAAGCTTTTAATTTTCTTTGAGTAACTAAAGTAGGAAAAAAAGTTCTTCTTTTTATTCCAATTAATAGCTTCTGGAATAAGTTTCTCTGTTATCCATTCAAAAGAATTTTGACAAGGCCACCATTGTTCTTCGGATACAGGAATTTTGCTAAGGGGAGGCTCCCATAATAAAGTGAGTTCATCTTCGTCGTTGATATCTTCAATGTTTTCTGCCCAAAACATACCATGATAAACATCTTCTACAGGTTTATATTTTTCTCCTGTATATAGTTGTATGAAATTTCGAGATGCTGAAAATATATGCCATTCAGTGTCTCCATTATCTACATCATGAACGTTCGTAAATCTAATCATTAGGTCCCAAATTTCTTTGGACAATGTACATAAAGCAACGTATGTTCGACCATTCCATAAAATAAAAGGAAAGTTATAAGCTTTCCATATGTCTTCAATTTTTTGTATTGCTCCGAGATAGGCAGTAGTAAGATTGTCTGCAACTTCTGTAATTTGTTGAATAACTTCAATTGGTAGATTAAAACGACAGTTTTGTAAGTCTATAACCTCAGATTGATTTGATGGGGTACCAATATAAAATGGTCTATAGCGAGAATGGATAGGTTGTCCTGAGTTCCCTAAGAAATTTTCTAACATCCATTTGTTTTCTAGAATAACACTTACCCCATGAGCATCATGAGTTTTGATCGTAATAATGGCAGAGCCGACATGGTTTTGTGTAGGTAATAAAGCCGAAATTTCAATCCACTTTTTTTTAATTTTCCAATTGCCATCCTCAAAAAAGGATTCGTCAAAATCTGAAAAATTTAATGAAGAGAAATCAAGAAATTCTTTAGCCGCTTCTCGATTATTTTTATCAGGATCAATTAACGCTTTATGTAATGTCTCAATAAAGTGAGTTCTAAGCATCCATTCATTGTAAAACTGACTTTCAGGAGCCATTGGAAAGAACTTGCTAACAATGTCTGGATAGGCTTGTGACATTGTGGTTAAAGTTACGGCTGTCCATAACTCGGACTCAATTCCTAAAGTATGTAGTTCTTGGTGTATCTCATGCCATTTCTTCGAAATATTTCTAGGTACTTCTTCTTGCGCAAGGATAATGACATATTTATTTATGTTAGGGAGTAAGTCGTTTCGTCTAAACTTTTTTATAGTTTTATCTAGTTCTTGAATTGATAAATTTCCCCAGCATTTGCATTCATAAACAGCTAGCATTTTAGGAAATTTTACAAAATTGGCGCAAATATCAAGCCCACCTTGATAGTGTCCATTACCTTTAATACGGTGAACATTGTTTAAATTTTTATCTTTAATAAGTAACCATTCGCAATATTGTTCAAATTGCTCGCTGGTAAGTCGTGTAAATGGTAATGCAGTAGCATCGAATGGAATATAATTTTTCATGAAGTAAATTTTGATCGTTAATTTAAAATTAGTTTGAAGTCGTATCTTTGTACAAGTAAAATAAATGACAGACTAACTAAAAATATCATTAAAAAGTAATAGCTTATATTTATCCGTTTAAACTCAATAAATTTGCTGCTAGGCACCAAAAACTGTACTTATCAATTATACTTGTATTCTTTGAATTTGATGCTTTTTATTGTTATGACCTTGTTAGATTTGAAAGATCTCGAAACCCATTTGTGGGAAGCAGCACATATCATCACAGGTCCGATAGATGCTTCAGACTATAAGACCTATATTTTTCCTATACTTTTCTTTAAACGTATTTGTGACGTTTATGATGAAGAACTTGCAGATGCTATTAACGAAATTGGTGATGAAGAGCTTGCGCGTGGCCCAATGTTCCACCGTATTGACATTCCTGAAGGTTGTCATTGGAATAATGTAATTGCACATACAAAAGATGTTGGGAAGCACTTAAAAGAGGCTTTCAATAAAATTGAACAGGCCAATGAAAATCTTTATGGTATTTTTGGTGATGCAAGCTGGACCAATAAAGAACGTTTGTCAGATGAGTTGTTAATTACGTTATTGGGGCATTTTAATAAGTATCACCTTGGTGTTAATGACGTTCGTAATGATGACATGGGGCGTGCATACGAGTATCTGATCAAGCGTTTTGCTGATAAAGCTAATAAAAAAGCAGGAGAATTCTATACGCCACGTTCGATTGTACGCTTGTTGGTGAATATTCTTGATCCAAAGTCAGGTGAAAGCATATATGACCCAGCGTGTGGTACGGGTGGTATGCTTTTGGAAACGATTCATCACGTTGCTGAAAATGGTGGTGATCCACGTTCATTAACGTTGAAAGGTCAAGAGAAGAACCTGACAACTGAAGCTATTGCTCGTATGAACTTGTTCTTACATGGACAAGAAGACTTCCAAATAGTACGTGGTGATACTTTACTTGAGCCTAAATTCCTGCAAAACGATCAGCTTGAGCAATTTGACTGCGTGATTGCAAACCCACCATTTAGCTTAAAAGAATGGGGTTATAACAAGTGGTCCTCAGATCCATATGCACGAAATGTCTATGTGGTAGAAGAGCTAGATGAAAGTAGTGAAGACCCTGAAAAAACCAAATTGGTACGTAAGACTTTCTTAGCGCCAAAAACAAACGGCGATTTTGCTTGGATTCAACATATGTTGGCCTCAGTCAAAGATGATGGTCGAATGGCAGTGGTATTACCCCACGGCGTATTGTTCCGAAGTGGTTCTGAGCTTGAAATTCGTAAACAGCTTTTATTGTCGAATCAGCTTGAAGCTGTGATTGGTGTGGCACAAAACCTATTCTATGGAACCGGTATTGCCGCTTGTATTTTGGTCCTACGAAAAGATAGGAAACCTTTACAGCAAAAAGATGGAATCGTGGTGAATGCACCAGTTCTGTTTATTAATGCTGAAGAGATTTTTACCAAAGGCCGTGCTCAAAACACATTGAGTAATGAGCAGTCTGATGAAATTTATGACCTTTACATCAAAGCTAAAGAAGAAGGACAGGAAATCATTGGTCAGTCTCGTTGGGTGCCCTTTGCTGAAATTGAAGAAAATGAATTTAACTTAAATATTGCACGTTATGTTCAGAAGCCTTTAGAGCAAGAGACCATAACGTTAGAGCAGGCTTTAAGTGACTTCACGACTAAAATGGCAGATTTAGAAAAAGCTGAACAAGAGTTAGAAACGTTGTTAAAAGCCCAAGGTTTTAAGATTAAGGATGTAGGTTAAGCAAATGGCAAGTGAAAATGCAAAATTAGAAGACCTACTTTGGGGTGCTGCCGAATTCCTCCGTGGGCAAATTGATGCTTCCGACTATAAGCAGTATGTCTTCCCTCTTCTATTCTTTAAGCGTTTGTCGGATGTATATGATGACGAGCTTGCGGATGCTCGTACAGAAATGGGTACAGATGATTTATTTGATGCTGAATATTTCCATCGCTTCCAAATTCCAGTTGAAGCAAGTTGGCAAACAGTTAAAGAAACCACTCAAGATATTGGTAAAGCCATTCAAACAGCATTACGCACGATTGAAGCTAAAAATGAGCGTTTAGCTGGCGTATTTGGTGATGCGCAGTGGACCAATAAAGAACGTCTGCCAGACCATTTACTCAAAGACTTGATTGGGCATTTTAGTAAGATTGATTTAGGTTTACATAAGGTTAAGCAAGACGATCTTGGTCAAGCATATGAATACTTGATTAAGAAATTTGCAGATGACTCAGGTCATACGGCGGCGGAATTCTATACCAACCGTACTGTGGTGCATTTCATGACACGTATCATGGAATTAAAGCCAGGCGAAACCGCTTACGATCCAACTTGTGGTACAGGTGGGATGTTGCTCAATGCTGTGATGGACCTTCGTGAGAAAGGTGAAGAATGGCGTAGCGTGAAGCTCTATGGTCAGGAAGTGAATTTGCTAACCTCTGCAATTGCACGTATGAATATGTTCTTACATGACATTGAAGAGTTTGATATACGCCGTGGTGATACTTTAGGTGAGCCTAAGTTTATTGAAAACGATCAGCTTAAACAGTTTGATGTGATTTTAGCGAACCCGCCATATTCGATTAAAAAATGGGATCGTAAGAAATTCTCAGCAGATCCTTTCCATCGCAATATGTATGGTGTACCGCCACAGGGCTGTGCCGATTATGGTTTCTATACGCACATCATTAAGAGTTTAAAACCGGATACAGGTCGTGGTGCGATGTTATGGCCGCACGGCGTATTGTTCCGTGATTCAGAGTTTGAAATTCGTAAGCAAGTGATTGAATCAGACATTATTGATGCCGTCATTGGTTTAGGTCCAAACCTGTTCTATAACTCGCCAATGGAGTCTTGTATTGTTGTTTTGGGAACCAATAAGCCTGAAGAACGCAAAAATAAGATTCTCTTTATCAATGGTGTCGAGCATGTGACACGAGAGCGTGCGCATAGTCGTCTTTCTGAAAAAGACTTAGACGTATTGGTCAATGCTTACTTTAAACCTGAAGAAAGTGAAATTGCACGTTTGGTGGATTTAGATGAAGTTCGTCAAAACAACCATAACCTTTCTATTCCCTTATATGTGTCTTTAAAGAAAGAACAAGAAACGGTATCTATGGATCAGCTTTTGGATGATTGGGTAGATAACCGTAAACAGTTAAAAGATTTAGTTGTAGATTTGATGAAAGATTTAAAAGGCTTAGATGTTCAATCAGTGGAGCAAGATGTATGAGTACTGATTTGAATATGGAATATCAAGAAGTAAAGTTTGGTGATATTTGTCGTGAAGTAAAATTGACGACTAAAGACCCAATTGCAGATGGCTATGATAAATATATTGGTTTAGAACATCTTGATTCAGGTTCGTTGAAAATTAAACGCTGGGGCTTAATTGCTGAAGATAATCCAACTTTTACACGTGTTTTTAAAAAGGGACATATCTTAATTGGTAAACGCCGTCCCTACCTTAAAAAAGCTGCAATTGCAGAATTTGATGGTATTTGTAGTAGCGACATTATTGTTGTAGAGAGTACTAATCGAATAGTCTCAGCGGAACTTTTACCATTTTTTATACATTCTGATATGTTTTGGGACTGGGCTATAAAAACTTCTTCAGGTTCTTTATCACCTAGAACAAAGTTTAAAGATTTAAGTGAATTAAGCTTTAAATTTGATCCAAGTAAGAATGAAGCAGTGGTTGATGTTTTAACCAAATTATATGACCTAGAATTAAATATTTATGAAGCAATTGAATCTAATCAACAAATGATTAGATCATATCAATTTTCTGAATTGCATGATTATGTAGTTACTGATAACTCCCAAATAGCTGAAAACATTTATTCTTTGAAACAACTTGGTAATTTTAAAAATGGGATAAATAAAGATAAAGACAGTTTTGGAAGTGGAAGCTATTTTGTAAATTTAGACGATGTTTTCGCTAAAAATGAGATAAGTGAATATCCTGAAGGTTTAGTTGAGTGCTCTGAAAAAGAAATATCAAATTACAGTTTAAACAAAGGCGATATATTATTTGTTAGATCCTCTGTTAAACCGAGTGGTGTTGCTAAAACAGCTATTGTATCAAGAGTTTTTGAAAATTTAGTTTATTCAGGATTTCTCATTAGATTTAGACCTAATAAACCTCAAATAGCTGAATTTTTGAATATTTTATTTGATACCCCGTTATTTCGACATAAGGTTTCAGCATACGTAACAGTCAGTGCAAATTCAAATATTAATCAACCTTCACTTGAGATTTTAAAAGTTAAATTACCAAGTGAGGCAATGATGGAAAAAATTTGTAACTTAATGGGTGAGTTCGATGAGATAAATAGAAATTTAACTAGTAGAACTAATCAATTACATACACTAAGAAAAAATTATCTTTACGATTTATTTAAATAAAATATGGTTGAATAATGTTTAATGAAGCTAATGGACCAGAAGAAGCAATTGTCCAAAAATTACAAAATTTAGATGGGTTGAAGTGGGAGTTTGTATCGGGGGATGCAATTCCCAAATCTCCGCAAGATGTCTTGGTGGGTTCTTGGCTTAAGCAGGCGTTGATTAAACTCAACCCTGCCATCCAAGCCAATCCAGACTATGCAGATGAAGTCATCTATAAACTGCGTGCGGTATTTTTAGATGCCAAACATACAGGTTTGGTCAAAGCCAATGAAAACTTCTACGAATGGCTAAAAGCAGAGAAGTCATTACCTTTTGGTGAGAATGGTGAGCATGTCACCATTCACATGATTGACTACAATAATCTTGAAAATAACCATTATGTGGTATCCAAACAAGTCCACTTTATTGCAACCACGGAAGCGTATTTCGATATTGTCCTATATGTAAACGGTATACCGTTAGTCGTGGGTGAAATGAAGACGGCAACCCGTCCAGCAATTAGCTGGGAAGACGGCGCTGCTGATTTCTGTGGTGGAATAAAAAATTATTGGAGTAATGTTGCTCCTTTTTTTGTGCCTAACTTACTGTGTTTTGCATCAGAAGGTAAAACATTTGCCTACGGCGCAATCAATGCACGTCTAAAAGATTGGGGACCATGGCATAAAACCGAACAGCGAGACGAAATTTTACCGGGAATGGCATCAGTACTTGAAAGTGCAGCAGGTTTGCTTAATCCAAATACACTGTTAAAGCTACTGCAATCATTCACGCTATATTCATCAGTGAAAATCGGTAAGAACTTAGCACCGACAAAAATTAAGATTCTGCCACGTTACCCACAGTTTGAAGCAGCATCACAAATTGTAGACCGTGTAAAAGCGGGCTATCCAAAGAAAGGTTTGATTTGGCACTTCCAAGGTTCAGGTAAATCTTTACTGATGCTGTATGCAGCGCAAATGCTACGTGCAGGTGCAAAGCTGAAGAATCCGACTGTATTGGTGGTGGTAGACCGTAAAGACTTAGATGGTCAGATCAATGACACCTTTGGTGGTGCGGATATTAAAAATCTTGTACCTGTGCAAAGCTGTAAAAAGCTTGGTCAGCATATTGAACAGGACAGTCGTGGCATTCTCATCACCACCATCTTTAAATTCCAAGATGTTGAGATAGCGCAAGACAATGCCAAAGGCTTAAATGACCGAAGTAATATCATTGTGCTTGTGGATGAGGCACACCGTACTCAAGAAGGCTCACTGGGTGAGAAAATGCGTTGGGCTTTACCAAATGCATTCTTCTTCGGTTTAACCGGTACACCAATTTCAGGATTGGAAAAGAATACCTTTAAGCTCTTCGGTGCAGAAGAGGATGAAGGTCGCTATATGAATAAATATAGCTATAAACAGTCTATTCGTGATGCTGCAACCAATCCTGTGAAGTTTGAGCCTCGCTTGGCTGAGCTACGTGTAGACCGTGAAACAATTGATGCTGAGTTTGAAAAACTCGCACAAGAGAATGAGCTTAGTGATGAGCAAAAAGCTCAACTTTCACGCCGTGCAGGTAAGTTGGCGCTTATGCTGAAAGCACCTAAGCGTATGGCACGTATCAGTGAAGATATTGTTGAACACTTTAATGCACACGTAAAACCGAAAAAGCTCAAAGCCATGGTGGTAGTCTATGACCGTGATGCTTGTGTGCAAATGTATTACTTACTGAAAGAAAAACTCGGTAAGGACAGTATTGAAGTCATTATGAACGTGGACCGTGCGCCAATCGAAATAACTGACGGTGATAAGAAAGGGAAGCTCAATAAAGACTGGCGCCGTTGGAAGGAAGAGCTCAAATTACCGGTAGAAAAAGATGACTTTGAGCGTTGGCAAAAAATTGATGCAGATAGTCAAACGCAAAAAGATATTTTAGAAGGCTATAAAGACGCTGAGAATCCATTACAGATCATTATTGTGACAGCGAAGTTGCTGACAGGCTTTGATGCGCCGATTTGCTATTGCATGTATTTGGATAAACCACTTCGAGATCACACCTTACTTCAAGCTATGTGCCGAACCAACCGTCTCTATGAAAAAGATGGATTTAAAAAAGAGATGGGCTTAATTGTCGATTACCTAGGGGTATTTGAAAACTTACGCACGGCGCTGGCTTACGATCCTGAAGATATTGATAAGGTGGTTGAAGCGATCGAAAGTTTTAAAGAGCTATTTCAGCCCGCATTGCAAAAGTGTCTAGATTTCTTCCCGGGTGTAGATCGAACAGTGGAAGGCTTTGAAGGCATTATGGCTGCACAGGAATGCCTGCCTACCAATGAAAAACGAGATAACTTTGCTCGTGCCTTTGGCGTGGTGAATAAACTGTGGATGGCAATTTACCCAGATAATTTCCTAAATCCACATAGACAAGACTTTAAATGGCTTGCGCAGATTTATGAAAGCATTCGTCCTGCAACTGGTACAGGCTCATTAATTTGGGCTGCGCTTGGACCACAAGTGATACAGATGATTCATGAAAATACGGATGTAAATCGTATTCGTGATGATATTAGCTCACTGACCATGGATGAACATGCAATCTTTACACTTACAGAAAAAGAGCAAGAGCGTAAAGCACGTCAGCTTGAAATCAATTTGCTTGGTCGCTTGCGTGGCCATGATGATCCACGCTTTGTGAAACTAGGTGAGCGTTTAGAAAAATTGCGTCAAGACTATGAAGCAGGTGTAATTAAAGCAATTGACTGGTTGAAAGGCTTGCTTGAAACAGCCAAAGAAACTGTTCAGGCTGAGCGTGAAACAGGGGAAGTACCTGTTACTGAATTAGATAATAAAGAAGCATTAACAAAGCTATTTATTGAAACTCGTCCTGAAAAAACTCCAGATATTATTCGTCAGATTGTTGAGCAGATTGATGAAATTGTAAGAGTCACACGTTTTGACGGCTGGCAGACTTCAGTAAGTGGTCCACGAGAAGTGCAGAAAGCCTTGATTATTACACTGAATAAGTTTGGCTTAGGTAAGGATACAGAGCTTTTTGATAAGGCTTATGGGTATATTAAGGAGCATTACTAAGATGGATTTTATAGTCATTGGAAATAAAGAGTGGTTTAAGTCTGAAGGTAAGAATGTTGCTTATTTAAAAATTGATTATTGGGATGACTATGATTTTTGTACTCAATTTTCTGTAAAATTATTTGATGATAAAGGCATTGGGGTTGAATTAGGTGATGTGAAAATTGGATATCAAGGTCAGCCTAAGGACACCGATTTTCCCACCTATAAAAAGCTACATCAATATTTTCAATCCTTAGATGAAAATTTTTTCTCACTGGGCCAAAGTGTCGAATATTATAAAAAGCTTTACGATGTTTCTGAATCTAGTAGAAAGGAATATTTGGAGGCACTTAATGATTTGGTCCATCAACCAAATTTGATTGATGCTTTTTCAAAAGAGGAAGTGTTTGGGTATTCACTAATTCGAGATGTCAGTTTAACTTCCATAAAAGGTCAATTTAAAAATGTACTAGAAGGTGGTAATGAATTAACACCTTTTAATTTCAAATTTAAAAGCATTGATACAGAAAGAATTGGGGGCGTTCAATTAGAGTTTGATGTAGAAGTTGGTTCTAAGCCATCTACTAATCTACATGCAATTATTGGTAGGAATGGTGTTGGTAAAACGACTCTTATCAATAGTATGATAGCGAGCATAATGAATAGCGGCTCAGATGATTCAGCTACCTTCTATGATCTGAGTCGCTATAGTGAAAAAGTCATTAGTAAAGATTATTTTAGTGCATTATTTTTAGTTTCATTTAGTGCATTTGACACATTTAGGCCACCTCTTGAACAAAATGATCCAACAAAGGGAACGTGTTTTTATTATCTAGGTCTGAAAAACCTTGATGAAGAGGACAGCTTAAAAAGTTTTGGTGAGCTTAGAGAAAATTGTTTAGATTCCTTAATTAATTGTTTTAATAATAAAAAAAAGAGAAGAAGGTGGATCAATGCAATTGATAAACTTGGTTCTGATTCAAATTTTTTTATGATGAACCTAAAAGAATTGTTATCTATATATAGAAATACAGTGAAAGAGGTTTCTGAAGCACTTCAAGTTAGTTCGAACGAGTCAGAAAACAAAAAAAAGAAAAGTGCATATATAAAGAGTAAATTTAGTATTTATTTAATCCCTTATCTTTCAAGAATGAGTTCTGGTCATGCAATAGTTTTTATGACAATTACGCGACTGGTTGAAAAAGTTGATGAAAAAACATTAATTCTTTTTGATGAGCCAGAGACACATTTACACCCACCGTTATTATCAGCCTTAATTAGATCCGTATCAGATTTAATAGTAAATTGTAATGCTGTATCGATTATTGCAACTCACTCACCAGTGGTGCTTCAAGAAGTTCCAAGTAACTGCGTTTGGAAATTATTTAGAAGTGGGAAAAATATGGATTTTTCAAGACCCAAAATTGAAACTTTTGCAGAAAGTGTAAGTGATTTAACTACTGAAATTTTTGGATTAGAAGTTACTCATTCCGGATTCCATAATTTACTACAGGAATCTGTAAATGAAGGGAAAAACTATAAAGAAATTTTAGAAGAATTTAATCACCAAATTGGTTTTGAAGGTCGAGCTTTACTAAAGGTAATGATTAGTGAAAGAGATAGGGATGCTCAACAATGAAAAGGTTAACTACACCTAATCATAACTATAGTGATTTGATTGATTTATGTATTGAAGGAATTGCTGATACTCAAGCCATGAAGCCTAGAATTATTGCGAATAAACAAAATCTACTTTTAGATGCGAGTGTATACAATACTAAAATTAATCAGGGCGAAATTTATACATATACTCCATTAATTAGATTTCATGATGGAGTATGTATCAGAAGTACTAAAGTCGATTATGAAAAGATGTACACGCAATACTTTGTACCTAAAGCCAAAAAAACTAGATTAATCTACGATGCAATATTAACATCAGCGAAAGGTGAGTGTCCTTTTTGTGGTGGTTTAGGTGATCCTTCAAATTTGGATCATTTTTTACCTAAAGCGGAGTTTCCTCAATTTAGTATTTATCCTCCAAATTTAGTACCGTCATGTCGAGATTGTAATATGGGGGAAAAGAAAGTTGGATATGCAAAATCTGCTGAAGAGCAAACGATACATCCTTATTTAGATAAACAAATTTTTTTTGAGGAGCAGTGGATCACAGCTGATTACATTGCCGATTCAAATTTAGATGAGCCTGGTGAGTTTAGATATTATGTGAACACACCAAGTCATTGGGATGATGTGGATAAGAAAAGAGCTGAGAAGTATTTTAAGGATTTTAATTTATCGAGCAGATATGCTAAACAAGCTACGTCTTCTCTGAAATCTAAATTAAGATCAATTAAACGTGAATTAGATAGAGGGATCAGCATTGAAGAAATTATTAGTGATGTGATTCAGCCTGATATTGATGATGCACCTTTTGTAAATTATTGGGAAGTTGGGATGTGTGATGGACTAATTAAATATTTAAAATTCCAACAGGTCCTTGAAGTGATATAGTTATTAATAAGTGGAAAATATAAAATTCCAATATAATTTGTTATATATTGATAGGAATTATTAAAACATAGCTTGTGGGTAGAAAATGGCAAAATACAATCCATCACTTACTATTGAGTTGTATAAAGTAAATAAGTTTGAACATAAGCAGCCTTTAGAAGAGGTTTTTAAAGTTATTGAAAAGGATTCTTTGGAGCAACGATCAAGACTTATTAAACAAGTTAGTACTCGCCTTGATAAAATAATTCAACCAACTGAAGAAAAACCTTTTTGGCTCCTCAACTTTAGTAGAATATTAAATGTTGCTCCTGGTCAGCGTGGTCGAGATGACCAAATTAGAGATATTGAATTAGAAGAAGGCCATGATTTTGCAGAAGAAACAGCTGTTTTGTACATTCCTCAAAGTGAATATATTTTAATTCAATATGCTCATCATGGACCAAGGGTAAGTGCAATTAATGATTATTTGAATAATTATATTAAAGATGTAAATGAAACGCCGAAACAATACGAATTTTTAGTGCAATTGAAACCAGATGCTGAAGCTCGGTTGGACAATAAAGACATATTAACTGAAATAGAAATTAGAATTAATCCTAATCAAATGACTTCAGCAATGAGGCAAGAGGGTAAAACGCTGGCTCAAGCTATAGATACGGTTGGACAGTTGAATCCCAAAAATGTTTATTTAAAAATCTCAGCAAAGGCTGATGATGGTTTAGTAAAAACTGGAGTTAAAAAGTTCCTGAAAATGATTGCAAGAGATGGTGTTGCCTCTACTGTAAGGGCAACAGGTCTTGATGAGAATAGTGAAACTCTAGAAACTGTTGATTTAATAAAAGATAGAGAGAAAAAGATTTTTAAGAATGTACCTTTAAGCTCTAACAAAAGATGGTCTGAGGCAGTACGATACGAACATCTTGAAAAGGCGTATAATGGGTGGAAAAAGATACTTTTAGGTTCTAAAAAATGAGTTTACTCTCTCCCCTCAATCGTGAAAGATACGGTCCAATAACACTCGCATTAATTGCATTTATTATCTGTTTATTTATATATTTTAAATTTGATTTATCTTTAACTACATGTTTTACAGATAAAAAAGTTGAGTTTTTATCTGTTGGAATTAGTCTCGGAGCAATATGGGCTGGTTTTACTGGTGTTATTATGGGCTTATTTATGACATTAAGTAATACTGATATTTTAGAAAAATTAAAAGAATCTGGATATATCAATGATTTACATAACTATTTAATTACTTCAATTAAAGGCTCTATTTTCTTTTCTATAATTTCTTTCACAGGATTCTTCTTTCTCAAAAACTTTTTTGAATATTATTTTTGTATATGGGTTGGAAGTGTTATCTATGCGGGTATGACATTCCTAAGGGCAGCAAATATTTCATATAGTATTATGAAGAAAGTACATGCATAAATGCAGTATATAACTGTTTTAATTATAAAGTATAAATATAACCTTATCATTCATTAATGGATTTCTTTTTTTCTTAAATTATCAATAAAATTAGACCATTCCTGCATCATTTTTACTCGGTAATCTAAATGCTGAGCATGGTTATAAGCCTGAGACACGGCATTACCAACCGTATGAGCTAATTGGATTTCAATCGCATCGTGCATATATCCTTGTTCATGTAAGGTTGTAGACGCAAGTCCTCGAAAACCATGTCCCGTCATTTTCCCCATATAACCCATTGTTCGAATTGCACTTAAAAGAGCATTATTACTTAACGGTTTGGCTTTACTGTGATTATAAAAAACGAATTGCTTGTTACCTGTTATAGGTCTTAGCCCCTCAATTAACTCAACAGCTTGTTTTGATAAAGGAACAATATGAGGTAATGCCATTTTCATTTTATAAGCAGGAATTCTCCATAAATGATTATCAAAATCAATCTCATTCCACTCCATGTTTATTAGTTCAGCAGTTCTTACAAATGTTAATGTCATTAGTTGTAATGCTGTTTTAACCAAGATGCTGCCATGATAACGATCCATACGTTCCAAGAATGGTGGAAACTCTGAAATATCTAAACGAGCCATATGTTTTACTTTTCGTGGCTTTAATGCCTCTTGTAGATGAGGGGTCGGATCATTCTCAATAATTCCTTTACGTATTGCATAGCGAAAAATTCGACCGGTCAAAGGAATAGAGCGCTTGGCCATTTCCAATGCACCACGCTCTTCAATTTTTTTGGCACAAGCTAATATGTCTTTCCCTTTAATTTGATCAATTGGCATATCGCCTAGAGCAGGAAATAGGTCTTTTTCAAAAACAGATAAATCACGTAAGTAAGTACCTTCAGTAATCGCATCTTTACGATCTTGCATCCATTGCATTGCTAGTACTTTAAAAAGTGTACTTTCATCTGCCTGTAATTTTTTTTGTTTTTTTACTTCATTTGGATTAACGCCATCTTTTATCTGTAAGCGAGCTTCGTCACGAATTCTTCTAGCTTGAGCCAGTGTAGTCTCAGGATATGTACCAATACTAAAAATATTTTCTTTACCATTCAGGCGAAATTTCATACGCCAATGCATACCGCCTGATGGTGTAACTTCCAAATACATGCTTTTTTCATCTGGATATTTAATTTTTTTCTCAGCAGGTTTGATTTTTCTTACCTGAGCATCTGTAAGCATTGCAATTCATTCCGTAGAAATTTGGGGGTATAAAAATAGGGGTAATTTATTATACCCCCAGTTATACCCCCAACTA
>JAVXBC010000003.1:0-59029 GCA_036660195.1 Acinetobacter sp. | reverse complement strand
ATTCGGTCATGATATACCTGATAAAGTCAGCGGTCTTGGATCAGACAAGGCCGGATTAGTTAAGTTGTTACATTGTCCAAAAAATCTGATCAAGCAATGCTTCAACTGGAGTTAATTAAGAATTATTTAGCAATACAACTATCGATATAATCGACCATGAGTTGAAAGACTCCATCAATACCAAGCGCAGAGCTATCAATGATATACGCATCTTCCGCTGGCTTGAGAGGAGCAACTGTACGCTCCATATCTCGCTTATCTCGTGCTTGTATGTTAAATAAAATGTCGCCTATTTTAGCATCAAGACCCATGCCCTGCAACTGTTTTACCCGACGCTCTGCACGCGATTGTGCTGAAGCAGTGAGGTACAATTTAGCTTGTGCTTCTGGGAAAATCGCCGTTGCCATGTCACGTCCATCTGCAACTAAACCTGGCAATTGAATAAAGGCGCGTTGACGTTCAAATAAAGCGTTACGTAATTCTGGGATCACCGCCACTTTAGACGCGTATTCTCCAACCTGTTCCGTACGAATGACCTGAGTAACATCTACGTCATTTAAATAAATGAGCGTAGCGTTATTAACAGATTTAAAGACAATATCGAGATTTAAAGCGACATCGATGCATTGTGCTAGATTTGATTCAATTTGATCGAGCATACCCTGCTGAAATAGCGACAGCCCAAGTAAACGATACAACGCACCAGAATCTAGTAAATGATATTGATAATGTGCTGCAATTTTTGCCGCAAGTGTTCCTTTACCAGAACCACTTGGACCGTCTATCGTAATAATTTGAACCGTCATTCCTATCTCTTATCAAACAATTGATTTTGCTATTTTTTCAAAACCAAGTGTAATTCCAGCTTTTAAATTTGCAAGAATTAATTGGCTAACAAAAGGAACTTTGGCAGTGAATTCGATTTGATATGTGACCAAGGTAATAAACGGCGTAATTTCTTTAAAATCAATTTGTCCCAAATGATGTTTTACCAAAGGATTTTTAATAATTTTATATTCAATACGCTTGTTTTCTTGTAATAAGGTAATTTCTTCTTGCAATGGTTTAACTGGGCCAAAACCAATTCGGCGTACTGAACCAGTACCGTCAGGACGCTGCGGATCTGTCGAGTCTTTCACTCGCACCACTTGTAAAGGCGCAAAGGCTTGATTATAAGTCGCATGTTTCGATAATAAATCGAAAATTTCAGAAATCGGTGCATTAAATTCTTTTTTTATGATAATCGCATTACGCATTGCATTACCCTTTGATGTCTAGAAAATCTTGGAGGCGCATTGTGCCACAACTTTCGTGTCTTTTTTAGTCATTTAAGATGTTTTGGATAAATGGCTTTTTCTTCTCTATTCTTCGTTGTTTGAAAAAATCGCTCAATTGCTGCGAACATTGGCTCTGCATACAACCTTGCTCAAAAATAAACTTGTGATTGTAATAACCACTTTCAAGCAGTTGTCGAGCACTAATAAGTGACCCAGATTTAGGTTCTAAACTTGCAAAAACCACGCGTTGAATACGTGCATGAATAAGCGCACCTACACACATAGTGCATGGCTCAAGCGTCACATATAGCGTAGCATCTTCAGGCAAACGATAATTATTGAGTGATTGACAAGCTGAGCGTAACGCTTGAATTTCGGCATGCGCTGTTGGGTCTGCAAGTTTGATCGGTGCATTATAGCCCATACCAATTGCTTTGCCATGACTTACGATGATCGCACCAACTGGAATTTCACCTTGTGCGCCAGCTAATGCAGCTTGCTCATAGGCAAGCTGCATCCAGTATTCATCGTTAGGAACGAAATCCGCATTCATGACTTTTAAACAATAATTTCATGTTGCTTTAATAAAGCATTCCAACTATCGATAGTGGTAATTGGTGGACAATTTCCCAGTATATTTTTAAGCGTAATTTGATCTGTAGACAGCCATTCAGGTGATAAATCTTTATCAACCAAACGTGCTCGCACACCTTCAATAAAATCTGGGTGACGAATTTTCCAATCTGAAATTTGTGCTTCTAATGCAAACACTTCATCCCAAGCATGACCTTGTTTGCCCCATTGCCACAACAACCATGTAATAGCAGCAGTACTTGGCGAACCTTTTTGCAAATTTTCACTGGCTTGGCGCAACCAATCACTACTCGCGTCGTTCAATCCAATAATCGATTGATAGTCATGTTCAAAACTTTGACCACGACATACGCTATGAATCACGTCTATCGAATTCTGTAACGGCCCAGCTGCAACAGGGCGATGCAAACTATTTAAAGTGTCATCAATGGCGCGGAATGCCCCTGCGGGATAATGATTCCAATCAATACTCACGACTTCTTGTAAAACATTATCGCGTTGCGCTTCACAAATATGGGTCGCCCAACCAATGCTAAAAGCACCAGCAGCAGTCATGATCGACCCTGTTAATCCTGTAAATAAACCAATTTGTCCACGATCTGCAAGAAAGCGACTTGCCCCAACATCGGGATATAATCCAATATTAATTTCTGGCATTGCCAAACGTGAATAAGGCGTCACCAGACGGAATGGTGCAGCCATAAACAAGCCCAGTCCACCCCCCATGACATAACCTTCACCCCAAACTACAATCGGTTTAGCATAGCTATGGAGTAGTAAATCTAACGCGTATTCTTGTTGGAAAAATTGGTTCGCAGAATCAACTTCCTGATTAATCACCAGTTGGCGCAATTTGCGCACATCACCACCTGCACAAAATGCTTTAGGTGTGGTGGAATCCAGCCAAATTGCTTTAACTGTTTCATCTTCATGAAAATGCTGAAAAACTTTTAATAAAGCACTCACAATAGATTCATCTAAAGCATGCAAAGATTTTGGACGATTAAGACGAATAATCCGCCAACCATTTTGCGCTTGCTCAACAATTAAATCAGGGTGTTCGCTATTAAAATCGGGAGAAATCATTAATTATGCGTCCAATTGCCAGTTTATCGGCTCAATGCCATGTTGTTTCAAATAATCGTTAGTTTTAGAAAAGACTTTACAACCAAAAAACCCACCGCGGTTTGCCGAAAGCGGTGAAGGATGAGCTGCTGTCAATACCAAATGCTTTTGACGATCGATTCGCTGCCCCTTACGTTGCGCATATGCCCCCCATAAAATAAAGACAATATGCTCACGTTGCTCATTCAAAACGTCAATAATCGTATCGGTAAAGTCTTCCCAGCCTTGCTTTTGATGGGAAGTTGGCTTGCCTTCTTCTACAGTTAACACACTGTTTAATAATAGTACACCTTGCGCTGCCCATTGGCTCAAATCGCCATGACGTACCGCAGGTATGGCTAAATCATTCATCAATTCATGGAATATATTACGTAACGATGGCGGTAATGCAATCCCTCGTTGTACAGAAAAACTTAAACCATTGGCTTGATTTGCACCATGATAAGGATCTTGCCCCAAAACAACAACTTTCACATTTGACAAAGGTGTTGTATTTAAAGCATTAAAAATTTGATTATTTGGCGGATAAATTACTTTTTCTGCAAGTTTTTCTTGATGCAAAAACTGACGTAATTGCTCCATTTTCGTACTCAGCAAAAACTCTGCGATTGATGCTTTCCAAGATTCATCCAACTGAACTTTATTTAATTTTTCCCACTGTTGTTCAGTAAGTTGCATCACTTTTCCTTGCAATAGATACATCAGAATAACTCAAAGAGCATTTAAATCTTAACTTGTAGTTCCACATTTGGATTTTGAAAACTCATCCCTTTTTTCAAATTTTCATACATTTGAGGATCACTCCACTCAACCTGTACTTGTTCTGAAAAAACAATTTGATCCAAATTCAACTGACCCATTTGCTCATTATCAATATCTTCTTGGAAACTTTGTGCATAACCCGTATCAGTTTCGTGCACGATGACGGAATATACTTCTACATCGCCTTCACCATTTTGAGTAATGGTTGAATTTAAGACTTGCTGCGCAAGGTAAAAGAATATTCGCGAAAATTGTTCAGCCGATGGCGATACCGGTAAAGAAATCCAACGTGCGCTGTAAGTTTTACAAGCATCGATATAGGCTGGATCATCTTTTTGCCAAAAACAAATAGCATGGTCAAAACTGTCAATTAACTCTTTAATGACGCCTTTGAGCAAACCAAAATCGTAGACCATTTGCCCATGATCTAGTTTAGACGCTTTGAGCAACAGCTCAACTTTGTAGCTATGCCCATGAATCGACCGCTTACAACGATCCGACGTGCAATTCCGTACGATATGCGCATTTTCAAACTTAAATAATTTACGAATTAACATGCACTAAGCTGATCTATATCTGCAAATGAAGTGCCATTATAAAGCAAAAAATCAGGCTTGGAATGATTTTACAATATGTGATGTAGAATCATCCAGTTTGATTTATTCAAAAGGTGCAAGGCTTCTAGAATATACCGTGACTTGCTTGTCTTTTCTCATCATTGCACTGCTGAATTGTCTTTTTCGCTCGCTTAACACCACTTCAATTTGTGCGCTAAAAAAATTAGATTTGGTGTCTAACCATGCGGACGCATCGGTTTTACTTTGTGGCTCTAAATTTGAAAAAGCATTTAAGCTCCAAAGATCATCAACACTATTAAAGTAGCTTAATTCCGCTTGTTTGTTTTTCAATTGCTGCTCAACTGCTTTCACATCAATTTTTGGATCGATACTCGCCAAAACTAGCGGAGGTGCGGTATTAATATTGATTTTGCTAATTTCAGGTAATGCCGAAATATAAGGCGCAATCAGGTCGTAATTTTTACCTTCAAAACCACGTACCAATTTTAATTCTTCAATTCTATGAAATTGAGTATTTGCAGCCAAATAAGCAGGGTCTAAACCTTGATAATAATTACTTTCCGCGCCCATTGCTCCAATGGTTTCATCATCGGCATCTTGCCAATCGATGACGGCCTGACTGAGTTCAGCAGGTAGCCCGACGCGTTGTAATAATTTTTCAAACCAACGGCGTGCCGAATCATCCACTTGACCATCTTCTTTTAACAGATTGTTTAAGTTAAATTTCCCTGATTCATCGATTAATCGCCCTGAAACCACACCATCTTCAACAGGAAATGCAGGCATTGGTTTCGCCCAATTTTCTTGCAAATGATCAATACCATTGCCATTATCACTATCTTGAATCAGCAATTCCGAAAAAAAGGCTTCGGCACTTTTGGCATACAATAACGATTGGTTTTGGCGCATCAAATAGCCTGTGTTTTCAGCGGTATTGGTTTGTCGTTTGGCAATTGTCGCCGCTAAAATCGTAGCAAGCGCGACCATCACTAAAATAGTTAATAAGGCAACACCACCTTGTCTTGAATGTCTGATCATGGCGGGTTTCCTTGATCAGTCTGCACTTTGCCCAATGCGGTAGTATTTAGCAAACTATAAATCCATTCATAGTCCGTACCTGCAACCGTCAGTTGGATTTTAATTCCAAGTGGAAGTTTTTTCAGTTCAGAAATATTATTGGGATCACTGATATTGTCTGGCCACTGAGTGAGTTCTTGAGGATTCAACACCACAACTTTAAATTTTTCTACATTTTCGATCAAGGTACTAGAAACAGGTTGAACGCGATTTGGAATATTCAAATTAGCGTATTTTAAACGATAAACTTTTTGCTGCGACTCATCAAAGCGATATTCCACACGCTCATAGGGTGAAGGGCCCTGTTTAAGCGGATCAGAAACACCAGCTTTACTAAACATAAAACTTCGGTCATTCAGCACCAACGCCGCTTGTAACTGTCGTCCATCATTGGCAGTTAAGGGAATAATCTGCAAACTGTCTCTTAAAATCTGCTGATAAGCATCTTGCAATTCGAATAGATGGGTTTCATGTTCAGCATTGCGATCTTTCACTTTCAGCAAATAATCAAAGACTTTCCAACCCATCATAGAAAGTACGGCAAAAATCGCAATGGCAACTAACAGTTCAACTAACGTAAAGCCTTGTTTATATTTCATGATGTTTTAGCTTTAGTTGGATAGTTAAAGAAAACAAGATGTGTAATCCCTGCGTCTACCTTGCCTTGCTCTGCATCAAATAAACTCACTTGCACATCAATACGTTGAATATTCGGACTAATTGTGGACTGGGCTTTTTTATCAATTTGCCACGTCTCACCTTGGGAAGTCACTTGCTTCGACTGCGTACCTTCTAGCCATTCCTTATTCATGTCCATCAATGCCACTTCATTCATCGCAACAAATTGCGCTTTGGTTCTTAAAATGGCATGTGAGGTCGATTGTGTATATTGCATAGCCACTTTTGTCAGGGCGATAGCGGCAACAGAAAATATGGCGAGTGCGACCATCACTTCCAGCAAGGTAAAAGCACTAATTTTCTTCATTGATTTTACCCAAATGATCAAGCTCGAACTCATTTCCAATGGCTTGTTGCTGATAATAAAATTGAATTCGCACGGGCTTCACTTCACCATTGCCAAACCAAATGAGCTGAGGGGCTTTGCCACCTAATAAATCTTCATTTTTTGCTTTGCTATTATTATCAACATCTAAGCTTTGAATACTAAATGACACTTGATCTGGCAATTGCCGAGTTTTAAATTCCTTATAAAGCTGCCAAGTTCGATCTGCTTGTTGTACTTGCTCACGACTTTGATCGTGGTATTCAAATAAATTATAACTAAACGGTGCAACATCCGTGGCATTTTGCGTATTCAATGCCAAAACTTTTGCTTGATCGGTTGCTTCTTTATTAATTTTTTTTAGATCTAGGATAAACATCTCTTTGGCTTGCATCGCACGCCGCTGATCAATACCACCAATATTCAAAACCACCAATGAAGTCATCACCGTCATGATGACAATGACCACCATGATCTCAATGAGGGTGAATCCCTGCTCAAATGAATGAGATGGTTTCATTGTGTCATCAACGAAGAAGTAAATTGTTGGTGCTGTTTTGGCATCGCTAAAGCTTGATCAATATATGCCACTCGCAAGGTATCTCTTGAACCCAAATAGCGTTGATAAAAACTTGAATTTAGGATGACGGCCGCACCATAGGTTAAAGACCAAATCGAAGCCAAATAATCACGCGTGATCATACTGCTTTGAATCTCTAACAAATAACTTTCGGTCATACGAATAATAATTCGCAAACGTTGCCGACGTACTTTATATAACTCACTAAATAAAGGTTGAATGCCTTGTCCTGTGGTCGATAAACGCTCTTCTATTTGGTGAAATAACGAAGTTCGTTCAGGATGATGTAAATGATGCAACATAAAGAAAACTAGGTGTTCAGGAAATTGCTTTTCGGTGTCTTGAATCATTTCCAGCAACATGCGCTCATTACGAATAATCAGCAACATATACAATTCATCTTTACTTTGAAAATGTTTATATAACGTGCCTTTAGCAAGATCCAATTCAGCCGCCAAAGCGTCTAAAGTCATGCCTGCTTCGCCATTTTCTAATAGGAGTTGTTCCGCAATTTGAAAGATTAATGCTTCTCTTGCTCTAAACTGAGCTTGACGATCCATTCTCAAGTAATCACTCTCTTCGTTAGTACAACATCAATGGCTATTTCAGATTCAAGAGATTTTCAAAATTCTGTGTGGTAATCATGCCGATCTCTTCAACCGATTTATGATATACATCACTCAACGCTTTTGCCACATAAGGCACATATTTAGGTTCATTGGTTTTACCACGATACGGCATTGGTGCAAGATATGGACTATCTGTTTCAATTAACACACGATCAAGCGGTACTTTTTTCGCAACATCACGTAAATCTTGCGCATTTTTAAAAGAAATAATGCCTGAAAAAGAAATGTAATAGCCACAATCTAAGACCGCTTTTGCCGTTTCCCAATCTTCTGTAAAACAATGCAAAATACCATGCGTGGATTGCTCAGCTTGAATGATATCTACGGTGTCGTGTTTAGCCGCGCGGGTATGTACCACCACAGGTTTTTTAACGATTTTCGATGCTTGGATGTGACGTGCGAAACATTGCTTCTGCTCTGCAATAAAATCTGCACTGTGATAATAATCCAGCCCCGTTTCACCTAAGGCCCAAACTTTATCATCTTGAGCAAGCTGAATTAAATAATCCGTCGTTGCTCGTGCCATTGTGTCAGTATCTTCACAAGGATGCACACCGACAGAATAACCAACATCATCATGTCGTGAAGCAATTTCTGCTAATTGAATATGATCATCAAGGTCAACAGAAATCCCCATGAATTTTGAAACGCCTGCCAAACGTGCTTGTGCTAAGGCTTGATCTAAATCACCGTTATAGGGACTGAGATCTAACATCGTTAAATGGCAGTGAGTATCAACAAACACGCGAGATTCCTATCTTTTTGTTACATGGTATAACTTGAACGGTCAGTACTTTTTGCACCCGCTAAAATTCTTTCGGCTTCATTTTTATAATAATTACCCTTTTCACCTGCCAGTTGAATTGCAAAACCTTGAGGTTTCAAGTGTGTTTGCTTATGGGTAATCCAAATCACTTTACCCGTCAGCGGAATTTTTTGTGGATTATCTGGTAAGGTTGCCAACACAAAGACTTCTTGTCCCATTTTTACCGCTTGCTTAGACGGTACAAATAAACCACCGCCTTGCACAAAAGCCATATATGTTGCTTGTAAAACCGTTTTATCAGGAACATTGACGTGAATTATTCCGCCCATCATTGGTGTTTGCATAACATTCCCCTGTTAATAATAACTCAAAAATATAATTCACTTTCTATTCGTGGCATCTATGAAGCTGTGATCAAGCGCTTGCAATCACGTTCATAAAACATCCTTCTGTCATCGTTCAATTAAAATAAAATATAATTTCTACTTTGATTATAAGAAACAATCTACGAAACAACAAATCATCTTCGCCTGATTTTAAAACTTAACTCAGTTGTACATACATTAATTTGATAAATAATTGATCAAGCACCAACGCGCTTTGTACATTTTGAGAAATCAGCAATTTGTAATTTTGCAATTCTGAGTAAATTCCAAAAAGTATTTCCAAAGGATAGCAAGCCGCTAAGTCTTGGAAATTAAGATCAGTATTTTTCAATCCTTGATTCAATTTTAATGCAACCACATCACCCAAAAGATATTCGAACATGATGATAAAATCCGAAAAAATCAGGTTTTTAGACCACTTATTTACATAGTGTAGTGGCATATTCTTTTCAGAAACCAATTTAAACCAATCATTTAGAAAAACTGAGCGTTGCTCCACCCAAGCACTTTGCACAATTTCAATTGCAGTTAAAGGCATATTATTGGCAAGATTCAGTAGCAGAGAAATCTGTTCAACGCTTAAATGAGGTTGTTGTGATTGCACAAAATCTCGTGCTTCATCCAAACTTAAACGGTCTAGCGCAAAGTGTTGCAAGCGACTACGAATCGTTGCGGGTAATTTTAGATAGTGATCTGCCAACAAAATTAGAAGAACTCTTTCACCAGGTTCTTCCAATGTTTTCAGCAAGGCATTGGCAGAAGCCATATTTAAAGCTTCCGCAGGTTCAATCACTACAACCCGCCAACCTTCACCTGTTTGCTGAACAAAAGGCAATAAATCACGGATTTTTTCGATCTTGATTTTTGCATTTTGTTTTTTATTGTCTTCATCGGTACTGATATGCACATAATTCGGATGGGTATCAGATTTTAACCATTGGCAACTTACACACTCACCACAAGCGGCTTGTGGCTGTTTATTAAAACATAACACCCAAGCCACAAAGCGTTGTGCAAATTCATTTTTGGCACAACCTTTCTTGCCATAAAATAACAAACCATGTCCCAATTCAGGGAACCGCGAAGTGAGTAATTGCCACGTTTGCGTATGCCATGGATAATTTGGGACGTTGGGTATCGTTTCCACAAGATTACTCAAATGCACTGATTGGCATCAGATTTAGTCGGTCTAAATCGGCTTGAGTATCGACACCTGGTGGTAAGTTCGCTTCTGCAACAGCAATCGCGATACGATGCCCATTTTCCAAAACGCGCAGTTGTTCAAGGCTTTCTAATTTTTCTAAATGACCTTGTTGCCAAGTTACATATTCTTGTAATAGTTTCACGCGATAAGCGTATAAACCTAAATGCCGAAATGCTTGATCATGAAGTTTCTTTTGGGCTTGCTGAGCACCATCGCGGTCATATGGAATCGTCGCACGGCTAAAATATAGTGCTTCATTGCGATTAGACATCACCACTTTGACGATGCTGTCACGCTGAAATTCTTCTAGCTGATGAATTGGCTCACATAAAGTCGACATTGAACATTGCGGATGATCAACCAAAAGCTGTGTAACTTGCTGTACCAATTGCGCAGGCAGTAATGGCTCATCACCTTGTACATTCACAATAATATCGTCTTGTGCCCAGCCTTTGATACGTGCTACTTCACTTAAACGGTCAGTGCCCGATGGGTGATCTGCACTGGTTAATACTACATCAACCCCTTCCGCACGACACACTTCAGCAATACGTGCATCATCGGTCGCAACACACAAATCATCAAAGCCTTGAACTTTTCTCGCTTGATCCACGACACGTAAAATCATTGGACGACCATGAATCAATAACAATGGTTTCGCAGGTAAGCGAGAACTGGCAAAGCGAGCAGGAATGACGATGTGTTTCATGACGTGACTCTAAGAAAAATGAATATCAAGCGCTTGTAGCTGTTGTTTTAATAGCACATAACAGTCGTCAGACAGAACGGCTTCAACAGGAACAACCCAGATTGGGATATTAAATTCAGAATGTTGCTTCAGCAAAGTTTTAAGTTTAACTGCATCTTTTTCAGTGGTAATCAACGCATGTGGTTGATTAAATTTCAGATCATTCAACTGATAGTCATAATGATCAGGAAATTCATGGCGGATGAAATCTTGGACACCCAACTGATTGAGCGTTTGATAAAACCGTTGTGGAAAACCGATACCCACCACCGCATGAAATTTGGCATTTGCATCGAAAACTGTGCCATCCAATCGATCATTTAAAAGATATGGTTGCCCAATTGATAAATGCATATTTCGTTGTGGTTGTGCAATTTTGGTATGTTGGATGACCGTACTTTGTTCTAATCTTGCCGTGGGCTCACGTAAATAACCTTCAGGCAATAATTTTTGATTGCCCAAACCACGATTTTGATCCAATACAATCCACTCAATTTGACGCGCCAAAGCCCAATGTTGCAAACCATCATCGCTAATAATTAAATCAAGCGATGTCGATTGCAATAATAATTCAATTGCTGCTTGTCGGTTTGCACCCACAGCCATTGGCACTCGAGTCGCTTGCACAATCAAACAGGGTTCGTCGCCCACTATTACAGGGTCAGAAGCAAAATTGACTAAAGCGGGAAATGGCCCTTGCCCGCCATAACCACGACTAATCACACCAACCCGAACACCATTTTTTTGTAAATATTTGACCAATTGAATCAACAGTGGTGTTTTACCACTCCCGCCAATGGTGATATTACCAATGACCATCACAGGGATAGGAGCGGTATAAGTATGTTTGATGCCTGATTTATAAAGAGATTGATTGAACACAAAACCACAGCGATATAACCAAGACAATGGACGCAGAACAACTAACCACGATGCTTGTTTATTCCAAGCATCCTGAATGACTTGCGCCATCGACATGGCTAGTTTTCCTCAAAATTACGTTGATGCAATTGATAGTACATCCCATGTTTGGCAAGTAATTCAGCATGTGTCCCTTGCTCAATAATTTGCCCTTTATCCATCACCACAATGAGATCGGCATTTTCCACAGTCGATAAACGATGCGCAATCACAATGGTGGTACGTCCTTTCATTGCTTCATCAAAGGCTTGTTGAATAAAGTATTCTGACTCATTGTCCAATGCACTGGTCGCTTCATCTAAAATCAAGATTGGCGAATCTTTTAAAATGGCTCGTGCAATTGCTAATCGTTGGCGTTGACCACCAGATAAACTTAAACCTTGCGCACCCAAAATGGTGTCATAACCTTGCGGCAAATTCATGATGAATTCATGTGCATACGCTGCTTTTGCGGCAGCTATCACTTGTTCATCACTGGAATTTTGCAATTGTCCGTACGCAATATTGTCTCGTACCGAACGATTAAACAAGATCACTTGCTGATTGACCATTGCAATTTGCGAACGTAAATACGAAAGTTCAATATCATGAATAGGCGTTTCATCAAAATAGATTTGACCACTGTTGAGCTCTTGAAATCTCGGTAGCATGTTCACGAGAGAGGTTTTGCCTGCACCTGAACGCCCCACCAATGCGATGGTTTGCCCCGCAGCAATATTCAAAGAAAAATCTTTAATGGCATGGGTGCCATCTGCATATTGCAAATTTGCTTGAACAAGGCGAACCGCACCGTGAAACACAGGCTTTAACTGCCCCTGATTTTGTTCTTCAGGTAAATCCAATAACTCAAACACTGAATGTGCTGCTGCTAAACCACGTTGTAATTTTTCATTGATATCAGTCAAGTTTTTGATCGGCTTGGAAATTAAACCTGCAGCGGTAATATAAGACACAAACTCACCCGCAGAGGTATCACCAAGTACTTGCGGACGTAAAGCTAGCCATAAAATCACCGCCATCGCACAAGACAAAACCAATTGCACAACAGGGCTATTGATGTTTTGCACAATCACCATCTTCAAACCACGACGTAGATTCTCTTCAGATGATTTATAAAACCGTTGTTGCTCAAATGCTTCGCCCGTAAAGCTTTTTACCACAGTATTACCATTAATGGTTTCTTGCACCACATGGTTCACATCACCCATGGTATTTTGCACTTGTATTGACAGCTTACGCATCCGCTTGGCAGCTACGCGAACCAGTATGCCAATAACTGGCATAAACACAATTATGCACAGCGTCAATCGCCAGTTGGTATAAAGCAAATAACTCATCAGACCTATCACAATCAAACCATCTTTGACCAAGGTTTGTAAGGATTCAGATGAGGCCGCAGTGAGTTGCTGGACGTTATACATCAACTTCGCACTGATATGCCCAGAAGTATTATCTAAATAATATTGTGAAGGTAAACGTAAAAGCTTGGCATAAACTTCTTGACGAATACTAAATACCAACCGTCTAGAAATCACCGCAGTGAAATATCCGCCCATAAACAAGCCGATACCACGGAAAAACATTAGTAAAATAATGAGTATAGGAAACCAATCAAGGTTAGATCTATTTCCTGTTTGAATCGCATCAATAATATATTTAAGTAATTTCGCAACTGAAACTTCAGTTGCTGCATTGATGCCAAAACCAATCAAGACCAATAAGGCAATGCCCCAATAAGATTTTAAATAAGCCAATAGCCGTACATAAACCTTAAAATCTTGATTCACTCGGTAAAACCTCTGGTTGGTGCTTTGGTGCTAATATTGACGTTAACAAAACCTAGCTGACCTGCCACATCCATAACACGGATGACATCTTGATGGGCTGCTTTGGCATCTGCCGCAATAATAAACATAAAATCACGACGATCCTGTGCAACTTGTTTAATCGCAGTGCTCAAATCAGCCGTTTCTTTGGTCGATAAAGCTTGTCCATTCACAGAATAATGACCTGTTGCATCGACCATGATCTCGATTTTATGGTCAAATTGCTTTGGCGGTACGCCTTGTGCATCGGGTAAAGTCAAATTTATACGACTTTGTTGACTAAAGGTGGTCGATAGCAATAAAAACACCAAAATGAATAACATACAGTCAATCATTGGGGTTAAATTGATATGAATATCTTCCACTTGCGAACGTTTAAATTTCATGACATCACCTAGAGTTAACTCGCACGGCGATGTTCTTGAACATGCGGGACTTTTTTATAGAAAAGTGCGGCATGAAACAAGGTCGATTGTTGTTCTAATTCTGCAATATATTCATGCACTACGCGCTGAAAATAACGATATGCCATCATGGCAGGAATCGCAATCAACATCCCAACTGCCGTAGTAATTAAGGCTTTTGAAATCCCAGGCATCATCATACTAGCATTACCCGATGCGCCAATATCAATCATTAAAAATGATTCAATGATCCCAACGACTGTTCCCAACAAACCGAGCAATGGTGCAATTGCACTTAAAGTGCCTAAAAAGTTAATATTTTTTTCAAGATACGTAATTTCTCTAGAAGCAGTGGCTTCCATTTGAGCTCTTGCAAATTGTTCGCCTTGATCACGCTGCGCATAACCAGAGCTCAGGATACGACCTAAAGGACTTCTTTTTGCTGCATTTTGCTCAAGTTGTGACACTAGCGTGTCTATTTCTGCACCATTGACCATTAAATTGCGTGGCAATACCTGTGAACGTTGTAATCGAATATAACGCTCGATGGTAATTGCAACCGTAAAAATTGATGAGAGAATCAGGGGGAGCATCAACCACCCACCCGCTTTAACCAGTTCCCACATTTTATTATTCCCCAATAATACTAATTTTAAAGGATGTCCAATATTAGTCGTTTAAACAAATATTCAGAATGCCATCCAACTCATCCAATGAGTGATAATGAATCACCAATTTCCCTTTGCCTTTTTGATTGTGATCAATCTTTACATTTGCCCCAAAACGCTCTGAAAGTTTTTGAGTTAATTGTTCAATATCTGGAGAAACCTGTGCCTGTGCCTTTTCAGGTTTAGGTTCATTCCGATCACGTACCAACTGTTCAGTCTGACGCACTGACAAGGCTTTTTCAATGACGATTTGTGCAACGTCCATTTGATCTTTGGCTTTCAAACTCAAGATGGCACGCGCATGTCCCATATCAAGTTGACCTTGTTGCATAAGATCTTTAATTGAGTCAGGTAAACTTAATAGACGCAATAAATTACTGACTGTGGTTCTTGCTTTGCCCACAGTATCTGCAATTTCTTGATGACTTAAACCAAAATCATCATGAAAACGCTGCAATGCAAGTGCTTGATCAATTGGATTTAAATCTTGACGCTGAATATTTTCAATTAATGCTAAAGCAATCGCGACTTGGTCATTCAATTCACGCACAATTGCAGGAATCTGTGTTAATCCCGCTAAAATTGCTGCACGCCAACGACGCTCACCTGCAATAATTTCATAGGGATGCGCTTCATCATCAACAGGACGCACCACAATCGGTTGCATCACACCATGCTTTTCAATGGATGCAGCTAATTCCTGTAATTCTGGTTCTTGTATAAAACGACGTGGTTGATATTCACCACGCTTTAATGAAGTAACATCAATTTGCTTAAACTGACCATGATCTAAGGCTTGAGCTTCGAGTTGTAATTTTTCTTTTTGAATCGTCCCCAATAGCGCATCTAAACCACGACCTTTCGCCAATCCGCGTTTTTTGATGCTCATACTGCGCTTCCTTTCTTCACTTTACTTTTCTTCAACATTTCCGCAGCCAGTTGCAAATATGCCACCGCACCTTTTGAACTTTTTTCGAAATAGATCACAGGTAAACCATGTGCTGGCGCTTCAGCCAAACGAATATTTCGCGGAATCACCGTATCATAAAGTTTTTTACCGAAATACTGCTCTAATTCTGCCGAAACATCCCGTGTCAGGGCATTTCGAGCATCGTACATGGTACGTAATACCCCTACAATTTCCAAGTCAGGATTGAGGGCTTTTTGTATACGATCAATGGTCTGAGTTAAATCAGCCAAGCCTTCTAGGGCATAGTATTCGCATTGCATTGGAATCAACACTGCATTCACTGCCGCCAAGGCATTCACGGTAATTAAGCTTAAACTTGGCGCGCAATCAACAATAATATAGTCAAATGATGCTGCAACTTCTTGCAAGGCATTTTTAAGGATAAATTCTCGTCCATCTTGCTCGGCAATCGTTAATTCCACGCCAGCGAGTTCACGATTTGCCCCTAAAACTTTATAACCCACTTCAGCTTTTTGAATTGCGGTTTCAATTGGTACTTCACCTAACAACACATCGGCGACTGAATAAAGCAAATCATTTTTTTGAACACCCGACCCCATTGTCGCGTTGCCTTGTGAGTCCATGTCGACTAACAACACTCTTTTTTTTAGGATTGCTAAAGATGCCGCGAGATTCACAGCAGTGGTGGTTTTACCAACCCCACCTTTTTGGTTTGCAATCGCAATAATTTGAGCCATGATTACCCTTTATCTATTTTTTATTGAATTCGTTGAAGTAACAATAAATGACGTTGTTCATCTAATCTTGGTACACTCAGCTCAATCACTTTACAGCTGTATTGATCTTTAATTTGTTCCAGCTCATCCGTTGGAACCAAACCTTTCATTGCTGCAATGATACTGTGTTCATGCATATAAGGTTGTGATGCTTCAACAAAGTCAGTTAATGATGCGAACGCTCGACTTGTAATGACATCGAAATGACCTAAATCTTGAATACTATCGGTATTTTCAACACGGGTTTGTACTGCAATGACATTCGATAGTTTTAAATCAGCAATAAATTGTTTTAAAAAACGAATTTTCTTGCCATTTGAGTCTAACAACACACAAGCACGTTCAGGCTGACATAAAGCAATGATCATGCCCGGCATACCGCCGCCTGTACCAACATCCAACAATCTTCCAGCAGGTAGATCATTTAAGATACTTAAACTATCCAATAAATGTTTAACTAGCATTTCTTTCGGATCACGGATGGCCGTCAGGTTATAAGCCTTATTCCAAAGTACCAACGCATCTTGATATTTCAATAGCAATGATAAAGCCTCATCACTTAGGCTTAAGCCTAGAGCCTGACTACCTTGCTTTAATTCTTGAAAAAAAGGATGCATAAGCGCGCCACATTTCGATAAATTAGCTGTGCAGTATACCGATTTCTGATAATCGACACAGCTGAACTTGTTGAACGATTATGCAGTTAAATCACAATGAATATGAATAATCGTAAAATCCATCATATTTTAGCTTAATTTGAATAAAGCTCATTGAGAGGTAAATGCACCTTGCTGAATCTGTTGATCGAGCTGCTGCAATCGCTCAGGCGTTCCAACATCGACCCAAACCGCATTCATTTTTTCAGCAGATACTAGCTGTTGTTGCATGGCTTGTTTCAACAAAGGTGCTAAAGGTCGCTTGCCATTTTCAAGCCCAATAAACATCTGTGGATGAAACACTGCGATACCACTATAAGTTAATGCTTCACCTAACTGTTCTTGTTCAAAAGTATAAGCTAGATCATTGGAAAGGATAAAATCCCCTTTCAAATGTTGCGGTGGATTTTCGACCAAGACCAAATGGGCTTGCTTGTTTTCCAAAGTCACATTTAACAATGGGGCAAAATCCATAGTGGTCCAAACATCACTATTCACCAGTATAAAAGGCTCGTCACCCAACAGTGGCAATGCATTGATAATACCACCTGCGGTTTCCAAGCCTTCACCTTCATGTGACCATAGAATGTTCACGCTAAATTGAGAGCCATCACCCAAAGCCGTTGCCAATTTCTCGCCTAACCACGCGGTATTGATCACGATTTCGGTCACGCCAATTTTCTGCAACTTTTCAATATGCCAAACAATCAACGGTTTGCCACCAACTTCTAATAGAGGCTTGGGCGTGTGCAAGGTTAATGGGCGCATCCGATTGCCTAGTCCAGCGGCAAGAATCATGGCTTTCATTAGGCTACGACCTCGTAATCACCATATTTGGCAATAAATTTAGGCATCACGACACCACGGATGAATTGCATAAAGTCATTTAATTCATCATAACCTTGGCTTTCCTCAAGCAAATACCACATCACACGCGGTAGGTCTTTGAGATAACCTGTTTTACCATCACGTTCAAATAAACGAACAAAAATACCTAAAATTTTGATATGACGTTGAATCGCCATCAAGTCGGCATCACGTTTAAATTGCTCAAATGAACGGTTTTCTTTGGCAGCATTCGGCAATAAATCGTAAAACACTTGAAACCATTGATAAACACGGTCTGCATTCCACTGAACATATGCATCACGAGTAATCGAAATCAAATCGTAGGTATCAGCACCAATCACCGCATCCTGAAAATCAATGACACCCAATGCAGTTTCATTTTCAATTTGCATTAAATTGCGACTATGAAAATCACGATGCACAATCACTTGCGGTTGACTTAATGCTTCCATCGTAAGGAAATCGAAAGCTTGTTCGATCGTTTCGAGCTGCTGTTCAGTCGCTTGAATGTTTAACGATGGCAACATCCAATCGGTTAACAAGCGCATTTCCGACATTAACTTGTTATATGAGTAGGCAGGTAAATGATCTCGCCCATCAACTTGCTGTAACTCAATCAACTGTTTAAAGCTTTGTGCGTAATATTGGTCTACCGTTTCATCATTCAACAAAGTCGACAAAACCACATCACCAAAGTCTTCTAACAGTAAAAAACCTAAGCCTAAATCTTTTGCAACGATATGCGGTACGCGCACACCATGTTGATCGAAAAATTCATCTATACTCACAAATGGCGCACAATCTTCTTTTTCAGGTGGCGCATCCATGAGCATATAGCTTTTGTTGTTGAGTTTAATCCGCGCATAGCGGCGAAAACTTGCATCTCCAGCCAAAAAACTGACCTCAAATTGGTCAGATTGCAGAACGGCTTGAAGCCAAGTTTGTATCAATTGTTCACGTTGTGTATTCATTTGCATTAAAATCTAAAACTTGCTGAGATTTTGAAAGCTTAAGTGTAGCCACTTATCAACTTTTTCTCTATGATGCGACAATAATTAATTGTGAATTAGCGTATTGGTTAATGAGACAATGAAACATCAATTTAAGTTTAATCCTTTAGCAACGGCTATTTTCACCCTGTTATGCGGTGGCTCAATTCAATCGAGTTTCGCTGCAACAACTGATGCTGCCTCTACTTTAGACAATAATCAGCTCAAAGCCGCTATTCAAAAAACTGAAGCTCAAGAAAGCTATACGGGCGAAAAGTTTTTCCAACAATATTATGTGAAAAAAACGGCTCCTGAAGCACAGTTAAGAGACAACCGAAATTTAAGCTCCTCTTTTTGCCAAGGCACTTGGATTACGCCAATTAATCCAACAGTGAAAGCCAAAGACACTAACCATACCACCTCGGTGCTCACCGCAGATTATGGTCACTTTAATCCAACTGGTGAATCTGTTTTAAAAGGCGATGTGATTATTGACCAAGAGGGTCGTACTATTCGCGCCGATCAAGTCACCATCGATTCAACCCAAACTTATGCAAATGCGCAAGGTCGTGTGCAACTCGCGCAATCGGGTCTACTCACTCAAAGCGATCAAATTAATTATAATTTAAAAACCCAAACGGGCGATTTAAACAACAGCTTATATATTTCTGAACAGCAGCACGCTCATGGTCATGCCAGCCAAATTGTACGCAAAAGCGAAGATTTAATTGTTCTAAAAGATGCAAGTTATACCGCTTGCCCACCAGAGCAAAAACCAGCTTGGAAAATTCAAGCCAAAGAAATTGAGCTGAATCAAGCAAATGGTCGTGGCATAACACGTGGCACCAAACTCTATGTGAAAGATGTGCCTGTACTTGCTGTTCCCTATTTCAATTTTCCAATTGATGACCGACGCACCACAGGAATGTTAAGTCCAAATTTTGGCTACAGTAATGATGGCGGTGCGCAACTTATTGTGCCGATTTATCTAAATTTAGCGCCGAATTACGACTTAACCTTAACGCCAAGTTTCATGACCGAACGCGGTACAAAATTGGACGCCGATTTCCGCTACTTAACGGAAGATTACGGTTCGGGGCGTATTTGGGGCGGTTTTTTAGCCAATGACAAACAATATAACAATGATGAACGTAGCGACTTACATTTTCTGCATAACTGGGAAATTGATGAGCAATGGGAAACCAATTTAGAGTTTAACCAAGCCTCTGATAAAGATTATTTTTCCGATTTCAACCACAGTCCAAATACCAAAACCGATTTGAATTTACGTCGTGCTTGGGAACTCAATTATCAACATGGTATTCCTGGGCTAAAAGCACAGTTTAAAGTTGAAGATTTCCAAACGCTTGATAAAACCATTAAAGATGCAGATAAACCATACGCCAGACTTCCTCAATTTTTATTGAATTACGTGACTGGAAATGCGCAAGGCTTACAGTATGAATTCAATAATGACACCGCTTATTTTAAAAAGTCGATTGAAGATGATTCAGCTTTAGAATCAAGCGGTACACGTATTTATAACCAATTGGCGATGCGTTATAACTACATTACTCCATCATGGTTCTATGCGATTCCCGAAGTTTCAGTGCGTACTGTGAATACTTTTTACGATCAAGACTCTCAAAATGGTCGTGGACTTTCATCCGACGATTTAGAAAAATCTGTGGTTGTGCCGCAATTGAGTTTTGCGACAGGGATTACCTTCGAAAAAGAAGGCAAATATCTACAAAGTATTTCCCCACGTGCGTTTTACGCTTATGCACCGTATCGTAATCAGGAAAATCATCCTAACTTTGACACCACCACGGCTTCAATTAGTTACGATCAATTATTCAACCCGTATCGTTTCTATGGACATGACCGTTTAGATGATAATAATTTCTTATCATTAGGGGTTTCATATAACCTGATCGACCCTGAAGGTTTAGAGCGTATTCGCGCCAGTGTAGGTCAAAGTTATTACTTTAGTGATCGTCGCGTTAGCTTAAATCAACAGCCTGACGAATTTGATACACAACATCAAACTGGGCCAGTGGTTAGTCTATCCAGCCAACTCAATCAAAATTTTACCATTACTGCAAATTCTGCTTGGATGTCGAATGGCGATAACGTACAACGTGATTTCCAAGCGTACTACACGGGTGATGAAGGTAATTTATACAATGTCGGTTATTTCTATCGTCAAAATATTACAGATCGACAAAACTATTACGATCAAGCTGTTGCATCCTTTATACAACCAATAAAAGATAATTGGCGTATGATTGGGCATGCTCAATACGACTTAGACAATAATTTGATGCGTGAATATTTACTCGGCGTGAATTATGAGTCATGTTGTTGGGCGGTATCTGTTTATGGTCGCTCGTACTACAACGACTTAGATGATCCCAACACTCCAGATGTACACAGAAAACGCGCCATTATGGCGGAAGTTACGCTCAAAGGTTTAGGTGCTTTAAATAGTAAGCTCGCTTCTTTATTAGAAAGCCGAGTTTTAGGTTTCAACAAAATTAATCAATCTTGGACACAACGTTAATGAAGATAAAACCATTTCAACATATCTTTAAAGCAACTGTTCTCGCTGCCTTTATATCTTCATCAATGCATAGTTTTGCGCAGCCATCCGATGAAGTGGTCGCAATTGTAGACGATAGTGTCATTCTTAAAAGTGATTTAGAGCAAGGGATTGCTGAAAAAGAACATCAATTAAAAGCACAAAATAAAGCAGTTCCACCACAGCAATACTTGCAAATGCAAGTGCTAGATCAGCTCATTATTCGTCAAGCTCAACTTGAACAAGTTAAACGCTATGGCATTAAACCTGATGAAAAAAGCCTCAATGCTGCCGTACTTAAAGTTGCCAGCCAATCAGGTGTAAATTCATTAGAAACGTTCCAGCAAAAGCTCGATGCTATTGCACCAGGCACTTATGAAAACTTGCGTAGCCGTATTGCTGAAGATTTATCAATTGGACGCTTGCGTCAACAGCAAGTCATGTCACGTATTAAAATTAGTGACCGTGATGTTGAAAATTTCCTAAATTCTCCAGAAGGTCAAGCTGCCCTCGGCATTCAAGCCCATGTGATTCACATGCGAATTTCTGGTGAAAATACTGCGGAAGTTGAAAAAGTAGCGCAAAAAGTAAAACAAGCTTTGGCAAATAGTGATGATGCTAAAACGATAGGTTCGACCCTTTCTACATCAACTGTTAAAGTGGATGGCTTGGATATGGGTTTCCGTCCATTATCGGAGATTCCACCTGAACTTTCTGCCCGCCTCACATCGTTAAAAGTGGGACAAACCACTGAGCTTATTTCGGTACGTGACGGTATTCATGTATTAAAATTGCTTGAGCGCAAACAAAATGATCAAAAAGCTTTGGTATCACAATATCAAACACGCCACATTTTGATTCAACCCTCAGAAGTTGTGAGTTTGGATCGTGCTAAGCAAATGATTGATAGCTTGTACAATCGCGCTAAAAAAGGTGAAAACTTTGCGACACTTGCGGCAACTTATTCAAATGATACAGGTTCAGCACGTGATGGTGGTAGCTTAGGTTGGGTGAGCCCAGGTGCAATGGTGGCAGAATTTGAACAAGTGATGAAAGACACACCAGTTGGACAAATTAGCAAACCATTCCAAACTCAATTTGGCTGGCATATTCTGCAAGTGAACGACACTCGCCAACAAGACATGACCGCCGAAGCTCAAGAGCGTATGGCACGTCAAATTTTAGGTGAACGTCAGTTTGATACTGAAGTAGATAGCTGGACACGTGAACTCCGTGCCAATGCTTATGTCGAAATTAAAGACACAAGCCTAGATGCCAAACAAGCAGCAAAGTAATGATTAAAAAGCGAGTTTCTTAGCTCGCTTTTTAATCATACATATAAAAAAACAGCATCAAAAGATGCTGTTTTTTATTTATCACAAATTAATTATTTGTAACGATCAACCATATTTTCTAAAGAAATTGGGCGGATTTTAGAGGCATTGCCTGCGGTGCCAAATGCTTCATAACGTGCGATACAAATATCTTTCATCGTATCGACAGTTTTAGCGAAGTATTTACGTGGGTCAAATTCCGCTGGATGTTCAGCTAAGAATTGACGAATCGCACCAGTAGACGCTAAGCGTAAATCGGTATCAATATTGATTTTACGTACACCGTGCTTAATCGCTTCAACCAACTGTTCAACTGGTACACCGTAAGTTTCGCCAATGCTACCACCGAATTCGTTAATCACTTTTAACCATTCTTGTGGTACAGAGCTAGAACCATGCATTACTAGATGCGTATTTGGCAAAGCGGCATGAATCTCTTTAATACGATCAATCGCTAGAATATCGCCTGTCGGTGGACGTGTAAATTTATACGCACCGTGAGACGTACCTACTGCAATTGCCAACGCATCAACATTGGTGTCTGCAACGAATTGAGTCGCTTCTTCAACAGAAGTTAAAAGCTGAGAATGATCGAGTACACCTTCTGCACCCACACCATCCTCTTCGCCCGCCATACCAGTTTCAAGACTACCTAAACAGCCAATTTCACCTTCAACAGAAACACCACATGCATGCGCCATTGCCACAACGCGACGCGTTACGTCAACGTTATAGTCATAAGACGTTGGCGTTTTACCATCAACACCGAGCGAACCATCCATCATGACTGAGCTAAAGCCCAATTGAATTGAACGTTGGCAAATATCAGGACTCGTACCATGATCTTGATGCATCACGACAGGAATATGTGGCCATTCTTCAATCGCAGCCAAAATAAGATGACGCAAAAACGGTGCACCTGCATATTTACGTGCACCCGCCGAAGCTTGCACAATAACTGGTGAATCCGTTTTATCCGCAGCAAGCATAATTGCGCGCATTTGTTCTAAGTTGTTTACGTTAAACGCTGGTACGCCGTAATTATATTCAGCGGCGTGATCCAAGAGCTGGCGCATTGAGACTAGAGCCATAATATCCTCCCAGGTGATGCGGCATATTCTACAGGTTGATCTATTTCAATTCAGCAACAAATCGCTGAAATTCGAAAAATTCATGAATTTTTTATGTAATTTACTGCAACATTTCCGACCAAAAATAAAAAAGACCAAATCGGATGAAGATTTAGTCTTTGATTGATTCGGCAAAGAATCTTAGCAATATCCTTCCAAACGAGTTAACGGTAATTTCTTACCAATTGCTTTTTCAATTTCAGGCAAATAGAACGCATCATCTTCAGACAAGAAGCTGATACTTACGCCCTGCGCACCCGCTCGACCTGTACGCCCAATCCGATGCACATAATCATCAGACTGTTCTGGCAAAGTATAGTTAATGACATGCGAAACGCCATCGACATGAATTCCACGACCTGCAACATCGGTTGCAATCATGATGTTGTTTTTACCTTGCTTAAATTGATCTAGCATTTTCAAACGCTTATCTTGGGCAATTTCACCTGAGAGCATTCCAACACGATAACCATCACGTTTTAAATGATCATACAAACGACGCACTTGATCACGGCGATTGGCAAAAATCATAATTTTATCAATCGGTTCTTTGTGTAAAATTTCTTGCAACAACTTGTATTTGTCTTGTTTTGCGACGACATAAACACGCTGTTCAACATCGTTATTGGTTTTTTGTTCGGGCTCAATTTCAACCGTCACAGGCTCAAATAACCATTGACGCGCAAGATTCAAAACATCATAGCTAAATGTAGCCGAAAACAATAAAGTTTGACGCTGTTCTTTAAGCGGCGAAAAACGCACAATTCGTTTTACTGATGGAATAAAGCCCATATCTAGCAAACGGTCGGCCTCATCAATCACCAAAAATTCAATTTTATCGAGCCATACTTCTTTTTGTTCAACAAAATCAATCAAACGACCTGGTGTTGCGACAATAATATCGACAAAACCACGATCTAACATTTTCTTTTGTTTATCAAAATCTACACCACCCAACAAAGTGACAAGGTGTAAATTTGCAAATTTTGTGAGTTCCTGTGCATCACTTTCGATTTGTAGTGCCAACTCACGCGTTGGGGCTAAAATCAAAGCACGTGGTTCGCCACGAAAGCGTTGTTCTTGTACGGGATGGTTAAGTAGATCATTGATCACACTAATCAGAAATGCAGCCGTTTTTCCTGTGCCTGTTTGTGCCCGACCAATCGCATCATGCCCTGCAAGGGTATATTTTAAAACCTTCTGCTGAATTGGGGTCATTTGTGAAAAGCCCAAAGCATCAATTGCTTGTTTCAGCTGCGGATGTAAATTTAAGGTTTCAAAACCAGATGTCATAGATACTCGCGAACCATCAAAAATCAAAATCATTATAAACAAAAACGCCCCAAATAACATTGGGGCGTTTTATTGCGTTAAAGCAACAAATTAGTCTAAAGGCTGAACGTTTTCAGCTTGGAAACCTTTTTGTCCTTGAACTACGCTGAATTCAACGCGTTGGCCGTCACGTAAAGAACGGTGACCGTCACCCATAATTGCACGGAAATGAACAAATACGTCATCACCGCCATTACGTTGAATAAAACCAAAGCCTTTAGTGTCATTAAACCACTTTACTACGCCTTGTTCACGAGCTGTCATAAGTCAATCCTCAGATATTGAAAGATAAGGACCTTCCGGTGTTGCAAACAGCAGAGCCAACAAGGTTTTAAAATTTTTATCATCTTAAAGCTTGTAATCATTCTGTAAAACTAACAACAATTTCCGGTTACATCCATTTGTCATAGGGTTTCACAACGAAATTGCGTGAAACACTTCCTAAAACGCAACGAGCTTAACATGGGTTAATATCATTTCATAGGGCTAATTTAAGTTATTTCTCACCCACCTATCTGTTTTTTTCAAGCATTTAGCTGATTTTTTAATGATCTTTTTATCTTAAAACTGATGCAAAATTTGTTAAGATTAAGCATGAATTAAGTTATTTAGATGATCATGACTGTTACGCCCGTTTCACCTGTAATTATTGATGCTTTAGGTCAACCCTGCCCCATGCCGCTGTTGCTATTGAAACGTGCTTTAAAAAAAGCAGATCAACACTCAAAATTCTTATTAAAATCTTCAGATCCGCACAGTGAAATTGATGTCACACGTTATTGTCAATTACATCAACTTCATTGTCGAAGCCTTGAAATTTCAGCAAAGGAATACCACTATTACATTGAATTGATGTAATTCTTTGCTAAAATCAAGCACTCTAGAAATGCAAGTAAGTTTACATTTCTATACTGAATTTTCCTTAATGACCAACATCTTTAGCATTAAGATGAAATCGTGATTTATATCTCATCTTACAAGGAGACTCCATGACTACTGACAGCAGCAATCAATTGATGCCCCTGTCATTGTCTGCACCCGGTGTAAATTTGGGTGCATATATTAGTACGGTCAATCAAATTCCAATTTTAACGGCTGAGCAAGAAAAAGAACTGGCTGAGCGTTATTATTATGATCAAGACCTAGACGCTGCAAAATTGTTGGTCATGTCACACTTACGCTTTGTGGTACACATTGCGCGTAGTTATGCAGGCTACGGCTTACCTCAAGGTGATTTAATTCAAGAAGGCAATTTGGGCTTAATGAAAGCCGTAAAACGTTTTGACCCAACAATGGGCGTGCGTTTAGTGTCTTTTGCTGTGCATTGGATTAAAGCTGAAATTCACGAATATGTGATTCGTAACTGGCGTATTGTCAAAATTGCGACCACCAAAGCGCAACGTAAACTATTCTTTAATTTACGTAGCCTAAAAAAATCCAGTAAACGATTGACCTTGGCAGAAGCCCAAGCCATCGCCAATGACTTAAATGTCACGCCAGAACAAGTATTGGAGATGGAAGGTCGACTCACCGCTTATGATGCTGCGTTTGAAGCTCAGGGCGATGATGATGACGATACACCACATACTGCGCCTGCACTATATTTGGAAGATAATCGTTACAACCCAGCTCAATTAGTTGAAGATGAAGATTATGAGGCGCAAAGTACCGCTGCACTGCACAGTGCGATGGATCAACTTGATGACCGTTCTCGTAATATCTTACAACGTCGCTGGTTAGATGATGATAAATCGACATTACATGAGCTTGCGGCTGAATATAACGTTTCGGCAGAACGTATTCGCCAGCTTGAAAAAAATGCGATGGAAAAAATCAAAACTGCTATGTCGGCAAACTAAAGGGCTGAATGCCCTTTTGTTTTTTCTGGCTATATTTAATGCCCCAAATATGCTAACTTTGCGGTTCAAATTTATCGTTAAATTGTCATTATGTGGATCGCCATTTCTGCAATTAATCTTGCGCTTGCGGTATTATTCGGTGCATTTGGCGCACATGGATTAAAATCCATCGCTACAGTTGAACAGCTAAGTTGGTGGAACACGGCAACCCAATATTTCTTTTATCATGCCTTAGGTTTATTGATACTCGGCATTTTAAACAAAGTCGTCCCAACTTTCGCAATTAAAGCGCCCTTTCTGCTGCTTCAAATCGGTATCATTTTATTCTGCGGTTCTCTCTATCTGATGAGTTTGAATTTTCCTAAAATATTAGGTGCTGTCACACCAATTGGTGGTTTATTCATGATTGCAGGCTGGTTAACGCTGGCATGGCACGCATTTAAATTTTCAAGATAATGGGTTGAGTATGCAAATCTATTTAAATGGTGAGTTAACCGAAACGCCGTGTGAAAATCTACAGCAGTTGATTCAGGTTATAGACTTAGAAGGCAAACGCTTTGCTGTGGAACAGAATCAAAACATCATACCAAAAAGTAGACTTGAGCAGACTGCAATTGCGCCTCAAGATCGGATTGAAATCATTCAAGCTGTTGGCGGCGGCTAAAGGCTCGTGGAGTAAACTATGCAAGATTCCCCTTTAATTATTGGCTCTCGTACATTTCAGTCGCGCTTATTGGTCGGTACTGGTAAATATAAAGATTTAAATGAAACAGGTTTAGCGATTGAAGCCAGTGGTGCTGAAATTGTGACTGTGGCAATTCGTCGGGTGAATATTGGACAACATGCCGATCAACCAAATTTGCTTTCCGTGATTCCACCTGAAAAATATACCATTTTGCCTAATACTGCAGGTTGTTTTGATGCCGACAGTGCTATTCGCACCTGTATGTTGGCGCGTGAACTACTGGATGGTCATAACTTAGTTAAATTAGAAGTTTTAGGTGATGAAAAAACCTTATATCCTAATGTGACCGCAACACTCAAAGCAGCCCAAACCTTGATTGATGATGGTTTTGAGATCATGGTATATACCTCCGATGATCCGATTGTGGCGCAAGAACTAGAAAGTATGGGTTGTGTTGCGATCATGCCTTTGGGCAGTTTGATTGGTTCTGGTCTGGGTATTTTGAATCCACATACCATTTCAATCATTAAGGAAAATGCCAAAGTCCCTGTTTTAGTGGATGCAGGAGTTGGTACTGCCAGTGATGCTGCAATTGCAATGGAACTCGGTTGTGACGGCGTATTAATGAATACAGCAATTGCCGCTGCTCAAAATCCTATTTTGATGGCTTCTGCAATGAAAAAAGCAGTTGAAGCAGGTCGTGAAGCATTTTTAGCTGGTCGTATGTCACGCAAGCGTATGGCTAACGCAAGCTCACCTGAGACTGGTTATTTTTTTAAATAGTTATTTGAATGAAGGGATTTCCATCCCTTCATTATTTCTATCTTATTGATTACATAGTTATGTTGCATTTGGACTTATCTTTATTCTAGTAGAATTAATGCATTAGCTAGAACTTACTGCCCAACAAATATTAAATTCCTTCTTATTTTCAGAATCCAGATATTCTAGATTGCCTATTTCAAGAGCATCAAATGAAGTTAAATATAAAAAAAATTCTAACCTTTTTGGCTTTAGCTATTTTCTTAGCATATTTTTCAAATTACATGACAAATAGAGATTATAAAAAAAATGAGAGAAATATTGTCCAAATATTCCAACAAGATAAAGAATTACATAAAAAATTTGGAAATATAGAAAGCTTTAAATTAAGAAAATCAGGCTGGTATTCTGGCGATAGTCAAGAACCCAATCCATATCACTACTATCATTTCTACATAAATGGAAATCTTACAGATGGAGTAATTGAATTAATAATTTATGAAAATAAAGAAAAATATTTAATAAAATTTATTAGATAGAAAAAATGCTTAACTTAAAAATCAGTTAACCACAAAGCTAATCCAAAATTTTTTTCCTTAAATTTCACTTCGCTGTTTGCTCAAAATTCTGTTGAAAATATTCCGTTTGATAAAGCGGTTCTGTCTTATAGAAATGCGTTAACACTTCTTTTCTTTTAATGGAGTATATCTCAGGATCAACCCAAGCATACTCTTTTTGAATCTGCTGCTCGTATTCCTCAAAACGCTCTGGTGAAGCAGCTAAAATCGCCAAATCAATATCGAATAAAAACTGTAAATCTAACTCATTCGCGGTTTCATGCTTTTGCGTCGCAATAATCCATCGCTTTATTTTCTGAGCATCATCTGTTGATAGATTTTGAGCTACATATTGCTCAAATAACTCAGCACTTTTCAACTCATTGTTTTTTGCTTGTGGAGCATAAACCGCATCATGAAACCAGAGTGCCAACTCAACCGCATAAGCATCATTTAAATCTGCTCGAACAGATTCGAGCAGAATCAAACATTCATATAAATGCTGAATCGTATGATACGCCCGCTGCTTTTCACTATACGCAGCAATTAACGTGTTAAAAATTTTCTGCGGTTCAGAAAAATGGTAATAGCAATGCAATTCACACCATGAACGTTCTAATGTAGTTAGATACTGTTGCATGACCATTCCCCTTTCAATTAAATGAATGATCTTCCATACATCTATAAGGAAATTTTAAATATTTATTGCTCATCTCGTTTAAATACCCATTCATTCGCAGATGAACTGACCGCATCAAAATAATAGCCTTCACTATTAAAATCTTTCAGTTGCTCAACTTTTTTTAATTGATTTTCAATCATATACCTTGCCATTAAACCACGCGCTTTTTTAGCATAAAAACTTATGACTTTGTATTTGCCATTTTTCTGATCAAGGAAAACAGGCTTGATGATCGTGGCTTCAATCCTCTTTTCATTCACAGATTTATAATATTCGTCCGAAGCTAAATTCACCAAAAATTTGGTGTGCATTTGCGCTAAATCATGATTGATTTGATCAGTAATTTGATCACCCCAAAATGCATATAAATTATGCCCACGTGGATTTTCTAATTTTGTGCCCATTTCCAAACGATACGGCATCATCAAATCTAAAGGACGTAACACGCCATAAAGTCCAGACAGCATTCGCAAATGTTTTTGTGCAAATTTAATCTCTTGATCATTGAGATGATATGCATCAAGTCCAGTATAGACATCGCCTTTGAACGCGAACAAGGCTTGACGTGCATTTGAAAAATTAAATTCAGGCGTCCAATCACGAAACCGCTCAACATTTAAAGTGGCGATCTTATCACTCACGCTCATCAAGCTGCCAATTTGAGTTGACGATAATTCACGACACACCTGAATCAGTTGTTCAGATTGTTCCAATAAACGCGGTTGAGTGTGCGCATCAGTTGGTAAAGCAGTGTGATAATCGAGTGTTTTCGCGGGAGAAATTAAAGCCAGCATAATCAATCTAAGTTATTCAAAATCCGCTCAACTATAACAGTTGACCCTCTTGAATTCCATGTTCAGATGAATTTGTGTTTGATATAGCATTGTCGTTACACTGGTGGATATTCTTTTATTTATACAAACCTTTATGACTGAAAAACTTTTGATCCAAGGCCCAGTCGGTCAAATTGAAATTTTTGTAGATCAACCAAAGCTTGAACTGAAAGGTTTTGCTGTAGTTTGTCATCCGCATCCTTTAGAAGGCGGCACACCGCAGCATAAAGTTCCTGTGTTATTGGCGCAAATTTTGAATGAAATGGGCTGTGTTGTGTATCGTCCCAGTTTTCGTGGTTTAGGTGGTAGTGAGGGTACGCATGATCATGGTTATGGCGAAACCGATGATATTTTAGCGGTGATTGAATATGCTCGCCAACAGCATCCAAATTTAGCTTTTTATGCAGGTGGATTTAGTTTTGGTTCACATGTATTAGCAAAATGTCATGCTCTACTGTCTGAAAATCTTCGCCCGAAAAAGTTGGTCTTATGTGGATTACCGACAGGTTCAGTGGTTGGCTTACGGGATTACACCACACCACAGATTAATGGCGAACTTTTATTGATTCACGGCGAACAAGATGAAATCACGTTACTCTCTGATCTAATCTCTTGGGCAAAACCACAAAAACATCCAATTACGATTATGCCTGGCGCAAATCACTTTTTTACGGGTTATTTAAAACAACTCAAACAAGTGATTACTGGTTTTTTGAAAATATAGACTGAACAATTCATCACGAAAGAAAATACTTCATTCTAAAAATCACTCCAGCTCAAACCAAAGCGAGCCAAATATTTTTTAACTCGGTCACTGTCATTGGTAGTATTCCGTTGCTGACGCGAAGCTGCAAAAAGCTGTCGTCCGGCATCAGCCATAGACTTGGCATTTTCACAAACTTGAAGCACACCTCGCAGTTGAATCTGATCGAACTCATCAATCTCAGTGAGATGCTTTTGATCTAAATACTTAAGTAAAATATCTGCTTCTTCGTTTTGAAGTTGTGTAGTTTGAATTGACCACAACTGCTTTAAGCGTTGAATTTCCTTTTCGACGGTTTCCACGCGAATTAATTCGCCACTGGATAAAGTTGCTAGCCGTGTCACACTGGCGGTTAAATCACGGAAATTACCTTGCCACGATGCCTCTTTAGACTTGGCAAATTTCAAATACACATCAAGCGCATCACGTTGAAAGCGAAGCTGCTTTTGATGGTTTGCAGCAAAACGTTGCAATTCAAACTCAATATTTGGCGCAATATCTTCGATTCGATCTTTTAGATTAGGTAAAAAGAAAGTCCATATATTCAATCTTGCCCATAAGTCCTCGCGAAAACGCCCTGCTTGCACTTCAACCCTCAGATCACGATTTGTACCAGCAATCAGTTGAAAATCCGCCTGAACCTCTTTGTCACTTCCGACTGGAAAGAAGGATTTATCCTCAAGCGCCTTGAGTAACATTGCTTGCTCGTCTAATCCTAGTTCACCAATTTCATCCAGAAATAAAATGCCTTGATCGGCACTTTTCAATAGACCTGCCCGCGAAGACGCTGCTCCTGTAAATGCACCTTTAATATGACCAAACAAACTCGACATGGCACTATCGCCACGTAAAGTTGCACAATTCACATCAATAAAACGACCACTCAAATGAAACTTATCTTTCTTTAACTGGAAGATCTGTTTGGCTAAATGTGATTTTCCAACGCCAGTTGCCCCCATAATTAAAATGGGCGCACTGGATCGTGTTGCGACCAGTTCTACTTCCGTAATCAACTGGTTAAATTTATGGTTATAGGTTGAAATATTCGCTTTAAGTTGTTGCCAGTTTTGTTGTTGCTCATCTTCAAAGCGTTGCTTTAAAACATCGTATCTAGATAAATCCAAATCAATAATACGATATTCACCTTCTGGTGTTTTCTGCTGATTGGGCGCGCTTTGAATCAGTTTTGCGGGTAAATAATTCGCATCAACAAGAAGATACCAACAAATTTGGGCGACGTGTGTGCCTGTAGTGATATGCAAAAGATAGTCATTTTTTTCAGTGTCAAAGGCATAGCTTTTTACAAAATCATATAGAGCACCATAAACTTCGGCAAAATCCCAAGGGTCACGAATACTAATTTTATAGCCTGAAACTTTAGTTTGGGGAGAAACCTCTAGCCCATCTTCTCGAATAAAATCTACTAAATTACGGTGTTGTCTGTCATGGAGTAATACTAGCTCATCAACAATGAGATCTTCGTGCATTAATAAACTTAGTGTCGGACGCCAACGTTGCCAACGATCTGGACGCTTCCCTTGATCTAAGGTAGAACCGACAAAGCCAATTACGATAGTTTTTTTATTCATTTACGGGCTCGGTTTTAAGTCGAATACGACATTGTATAATATCGAGGATGACAATATATCTAAAAGAATATATTTATATTAATTTGGATATACAATTCATCTTACAACTGACTAGCTTATTACCTCCCAAAAAAATTAAAAGTTTTATTTTTATTAATTATCAATACTTTATAATTATTTTAATGCTATTTTTAAAAGTTGGCACAGTCGCTGCAATAGTATAAGCACACAACGTCATTGGGATATTGTGAATATCACCTGCCTGCAAACGATTGGCAGGCAGGCTTTGAAAGGAAAATGAAAATGTCTGTCGTTGAACAAATCAACCAACAAGCTCAATTTGAACAAGAACAGCAGCAACATGCTTATCAGGTTCTAAAAAACGAAAATGGTATGCCTGTGAAAATGTGGACCAATGGCGTAATTGTTGATGACAACTCAAAGCAACAACTCTTACAAACAGCGCAAATGCCATTTATTTATAAATGGATGGCAGTGATGCCAGATGTTCACTTTGGTCTAGGTGCAACGATTGGAAGTGTGATTCCTACCAAAGGTGCAATTATTCCAGCTGCTGTCGGTGTCGATATCGGCTGTGGAATGATGGCGACTCGCACCAACTTAACTGCGTCAGATTTACCCGATAATTTATATGGGTTACGTACCGAACTTGAACGTTTAATTCCACATGGAATGACAAAAAACCGTGGTCGAGATCGAGGTTCATGGGATACACCACCTGAAATGGTAGATATGGCTTGGGCTGACTTAGTGACCGATTTTGAGTTTATCTGTGCGAAGCACCCTCGCCTAAAAAATACCAATAACCGTAAGCAATTGGGAACTTTAGGAACTGGAAATCACTTTGTAGAAATCTGTTTAGATGAACATGATCATGTTTGGATTATGTTGCACTCAGGTTCTCGTGGTGTTGGTAATGCCATCGGTAATCATTTTATCGAACTGGCTCGTAAAGATATGCAAAAGCACTTTATTAATTTACCAAATAAAGATTTGGCTTATTTAGTTGAAGGCACTGAGCATTTTGATGATTATTGGTTTGCTGTAGGTTGGGCACAACGTTTTGCCATGAAAAACCGTGAAATTATGATGCAAGCTGCAATTAAAGCTTTAGCGATCATTATTCCAAAGCCATTTAATGCCAAATTGGAAGCAGTGAACTGTCACCATAATTATGTGGAAAAGGAAGAACATTACGGCGAAGAAGTCATGGTGACACGTAAAGGTGCTGTAAGTGCCAAACTTGGACAATATGGAATTATCCCTGGTTCGATGGGTGCGAAGTCTTTTATTGTTCGCGGTCTTGGCAATCAAGAAGCTTTTTGTTCATGTTCGCATGGTGCAGGTCGTGTAATGAGTCGAGCGGAAGCAAAACGACGCTTTACTGTGGAAGATCAAATTGCTCAGACTGAAGGTGTGGAATGCCGTAAAGATGCTGCTGTAATTGATGAAATTCCATCAGCTTATAAACCGATTGAAGATGTGATGAACGCACAAAAAGATTTAGTTGAAGTGGTTTATACATTAAGACAAGTTGTTTGTGTTAAGGGGTAAAACCTTTCACAGAAAGATAAAGGTGAAAATATGTGTGTCAAATTAAATCGCATTCAAACCAATAAATTACAGTCTAATCTTGATGCCATACATGCGGTATTTGAAGTGTCTTTGTTCGATATAGAACTCAATACAAAACCCTCAAATACACTTGTTATACATCAACAGATACTTATCAATTCTTTAAGTTTAGTAATAGAAGAATCTTTAGATTTAAATTCGTTAATAGCTCTGAAATTAGATAACACCCACGTAAACCTTGATAATTTGTTTTTAGACGAACCTGATTTATTTTTCGAGCGTAATTGGTTCTTGAGTTTATTAGACGCAATTGCTGATCCGCCTTATGGAACAACCTTAGATCATTCTAATCAGGAAGAATTTTTTAAAATATTTTCTCAATCGTGCCTTTTAACTGAGAAAGACTGCGAAATATATGATTGGGTTGGTTGTTCAGGTAGTGGTCGAGATGACTGCTCTGAATGGAGCGAATATTTCAAGCTAGGACGAGAATGGTGGGGCAATTGGTGTTTAACAATTTATTCCCCAAAACAAAATAAAGCATGCTTGTTACTCGCTAGCTCAACAGATTAAAACCTAAATTTTTAAGGAGAATTAAAAATGAAACTCGCAGAAGCACTTTTACTGCGAAGCGATCAACAAAAAAAACTCGCTTCATTAAAACAACGGATCAATGCCAATGTATTGGTACAAGATGGCGATGAACCAAGTGAAGATCCGAATGAACTCATCAAACAAGTATTTGCTTTAACTCAAGAAAGCAATCAACTGATTTGTCGTATTCATTTAACCAATGCGCAAGCAAAATTAGAGGATGGCAAAATATTGCTATCGCTATTATGTTTACGTGATAGTTATGCCGAACAGCATAAAATTCTTATTGGTGCGATTGCTAATACGCACCGAGAACCTGATCGTTATAGCTCACGTGAGATCAAATGGAAGAAGGTTATCCCTGTTTCTAGCTTGCAAAAACAAGCGGATGATATCAGTGCGAAACTACGCGATTTAAACATCAATATTCAGGCTGCAAATTGGCAAATTGATTTAGTCGAATAGACAACAGATTTTGTGAACCCGATTTCTGTGAATTTGGTTCACAATCACAGTTTGGGCATACTGGGCGAGTACAAGATCCTGCTTTACTCCGATCTGAGGGATTGAAAATAATTCAGGCGGCTATGGCAGCATGTGAGCCGTGCATCAATCTTCACTGATTAGGCTCAGCACCATGTACCTAGCAAACCTTTGCCAAAAGCAAAGTCACGCGTTACTTCGCATTACCATGTACTGACAGTATGTTCATTTAATTAGAAAATAAGGAAAATAGCAGTGAATAAAGCTTTGGCAAATATGCCAACAGCCATCCAAATTGATGGTTCACAAGGTGAAGGTGGTGGGCAAATTTTAAGAACGGCCCTTGCCCTTTCAATGATTACAGGTCAGGCATTTGAATTAATTAACATTCGTGCTGGGCGTAAAAAATCAGGCTTAATGCGCCAGCACTTAGTCTGTGTACAGGCATCTCAAGAAATCAGCAAAGCTTATGTTGAAGGGGCTGAACTACATAGCCAACGGTTGTACTTTGCGCCTCAGCAGGTACAAAGTGGAAAATTCCAATTCCAAATTGGTTCTGCGGGAAGTACAACACTGGTGTTACAAACACTCCTACCAGCATTGTTATTACAAAATGAAGCCAGTGAACTCACGATTTCTGGTGGCACACATAACCCGCTTGCACCGACAGCGGATTTTATTGAACAATGTTTTTTACCTGTACTAAAAAAACTTGGAATAGAAGCTGAATTTAAGTTAAAAAAAGCAGGCTTCTTCCCAGTCGGTGCAGGTGAAATTTACATCAAAATTCAGCCGTGGCAACATCGAAACAAGCTGAGTTTATTAGATCGTGGTGCTTTACAAAGTATTGGAGCTTTTGCAGCCGTACTCAATCTCTCAGAAGAGGCTCAAATCGCACAACGAGAATTAGCCATTTTAAATCAAAAACTAAAACTGGATACCCAGAAGCAATTTCGTTTAAATGGTATCAGCCAAGGGAATACGCTGTATGTCAAAATTGAGTACGAAAATAATGTTCAGCTATTTACAGCTTTGGGTGAAATGCGTAAAAGTGCAGAACAAATTGCCAATAATTTGGCTGAACAAGTGACGCAATATATGAAATCAAATGCTGCTATAGATGAATATTTAGCAGATCAACTGTTATTGCCTTTGGCATTGGGTCTGGGTGGTGAATTTACGGTGCAATGTGTTAGCGAGCACACCCGCACTCAGGCTGCCATGATTGAAAAATTTATTGATTGTGATATTGAATTTATTGAGTTGGATAAAACACTGTTTCAAGTCAATGTAAAGAATGCAGCATTTAGCTAAGCTAAATACTGCATTTCAGATGAATTTACTGATCTACAACCTGTAAATTTAAACCTGCTTTATTCGCCAATTCAGTAAAGGTTGGGAAGCTGGTCGCTACCGTTTCAGTGCCATGAATGGTAATTGCACCTGATGTACGTAAGCCCGCCATACTAAAACTCATCGCAATACGATGGTCATGGTGCGATTCAATTTCACCGCCAGTAAAGATCGGAGACCAATCACCTGATTTGCCTTTACCTTCGATGATGATGCCATCTTCAGTTGGCGTACAATCTATACCCATGATTTTCAAACCATCTGCCATCACTTGAATACGATCGGATTCCTTAACTCGAAGTTCTGCTGCACCTGTCAAAATGGTTTGACCTTCTGCACATGCCGCTGCAATAAACAATGCAGGAAACTCATCAATCGCCAAAGGTACTTGATCTTCAGGCATATGAATACCTTTTAGTGTTCTCGAACCTTTAATATGAATATCCGCAATTGGTTCACCGCCTGCAATACGTTCATTTTCGACAGTCAAATCAGCGCCCATTTGTTTCAAGATTTCAATCACACCAGTTCGTGTTGGATTAATGCCGACTGCTTCCAAAACAACATCCGCACCTTCGGTAATTGCCGCACCGACCATAAAAAATGCTGCCGAAGAAATATCTGATGGTACTTGAATATTTGTCCCAACCAATTTCCCACCACCGACTAGCGAGATTTTATTGCCTTCGGTTTTCACATCATAACCAAAAGCACGTAACATACGTTCGCTATGATCCCGTGTTGGTTCGGGTTCAGTCACCGAGGTTTCGCCTTCCGCCCATAAACCTGCCAATAAAATACCTGATTTCACTTGTGCAGATGCCATCGGTAAATCGTATTGAATACCTTTTAAGGCCTGACTACCTGTAATGCTTACAGGCGGCGTGCCTTTCTCGCCAGTAGTTTGAATTTGTGCGCCCATGGCACGTAATGGCTTGGCAATCCGTTCCATTGGACGTTTAGATAAAGAGGCATCACCGGTCATTACTGAATCAAATTTTTGCGCAGAAAGCATGCCAGACAACAAACGCATACTGGTACCTGAGTTACCCATATACAAGGCACTGGCTGGTGCTTTTAAACCTTGCATCCCAACACCGTGAATGGTGACTTCACCATTTTTCGGGCCTTCAATACTCACGCCCATATCACGGAAAGCTTGTAAAGTTGCTAAGGCATCTTCACCTTCTAGGAAGCCTGTAACATGCGTAGTGCCTTCGGCAATCGCACCAAACATGATGGAACGATGAGACACCGATTTGTCACCGGGTACAGTAAATTTACCTGTGAAAGTTTTCTTGCTTGGTAAAATGGTAAATTGCTGTGTCACCTTGTCGTTCTCCATCAAAGGTTTTTTCGCTAACATGTGGTTGAAGTGTTGACGTGCAGCTTGAGCATGTCCAAGCAACCCGATCAACGCTTGCGAGTCTTCGGTTTCAATCAATTTTTTCAATACAGAGAGTTGCTGTTCAAAGCCCGAAACGGCATTTAAAATCGCAGTTTTATTGGCAAAGAAAATATCATGCCACATCTGCGGATCGCTAGCAGCAATCCGAGAGAAGTCTCGAAAACCACCCGCAGCATAGCGGAAAATATCTAAATTATCTTCACGATTTGCTAGTTGTTCGACTAAATTAAATGCCATTAAATGCGGTAAGTGACTGGTATGTGCAAGCAGTTCATCGTGCTTGCTCACATCCATACAAATCACTTCTGCTTTTGCCGCCGACCACAATTGAATCAGTTTTTGTACTGCCCAATCTGCACTGCTCGAAAGTGGTGTCAAAATCACTTTATGATTGACAAATAAGTCGATTTTGCCCGCATGCACACCTGTATGTTCCGCCCCTGCAATTGGGTGCCCTGGAACAAAGCCTACAGGTAAATTTTCACCAAATACAGCTTTAGCAGCGTCAACCACATTGCCTTTGGTGCTACCAACATCGGTAATGATGGCGTTATCTGCAAGGTAAGGCTTGATTTGCTCAAGTACTTTCTGCGTGGCACGCACAGGCAAAGCTAAAACAATTAAATCTGCTCCCTGAACAGCATCTTCAGGATGTTCATAACCGTGTTGAATCAAACCTAAAGCTTTTGCATCTTCTAATGTTTTTTTTGAGCGTGTAGACGCCACAATTTCAGTCGCCAATTGTTCAGCCACGATCACACGCGCCAAACTTGAGCCAATTAGCCCAAGTCCAATAAATGCAACTTTGTTAAACAACACTTTAGAAATCGGTGATGAAGACATAATACATATTTGCCTATGTAAAAATCTCCCCTGAGAAGCACCCGCTTCGCAAGCTCTTTAAAAGAGGGCAATTCCTCCCTTTTCTAAAGGATTTGCGCAGTTACACTGCTCAGGAGGGATTTAAAATACAATAAATAGACCTATAAAACTGCAACTGGATAAGAACCCAATATACGCAACTCTTTTACCATTGGACGGATTTCGTCTAACGCCGCCGCTACATTTTCCTGCTCGATATGCCCTTCTAAATCAATAAAGAACACATAGGCCCATTTCTCAGGTAAAGCGGGACGAGTTTCAATACTGGTCAAGCTAATTTGATTTTTTGCAAATGGTGCAAGAATTTCTAATAACGCCCCTGCACGATCATGTGCAGAAATAAGCAATGAAGTTTTATCATTACCACTTTGCGGAATTTTTTCACGACCAATCACCAGAAACCGCGTGGTATTTTCAGGATTGTCTTCAATATTGCGATGCAAAATTTCCAAATTGTACATATTCGCTGCAATATCAGAGGCAATTGCCGCTGAATGCCACTCATTACGAATACGACGTGCTGCTTCGGCATTGGAGTTTAACGCAACTCGCTCAACACCTGGATAATGGGCATCTAACCATTTGCGACATTGCGCCAAAGTTTGTTGATGCGCATAGATCTGTTTAATGCTGTCTTTACGCGTGTTTTCAGACACTAAAAATTGATGATGAATGCGTAGCTCGACTTCACCAATCACATTTACATTCGAAGATTTAAAACAATCAAGCGTGTGATTGACAATCCCTTCAGAAGAATTTTCGACAGGAACGACACCATAATGTGCCGCACCCGCTTCGACTTCACGGAACACTTCATCAATAGTCGGTAATGGACGTACCACGGCATCTTTACCAAAATGCTTTAAAACGGCTGATTGGGTAAATGTACCCTCAGGCCCAAGGAATGCAATACTTTGCGGCGCTTCCAAAGCTAAACAAGCCGACATAATTTCACGGAATAAACGTGCCATCGTGGTATCAGAAAGCGGCCCTTGATTGCGTTGCATGACTTTACGCAACACTTGCGCTTCACGCTCAGGACGATAAAACAATGGATTTTCTTCGGCTGCAAACTTCGCCTTAGCGACAGCTTCGGCTAAGGTCGCTCGACGATTCAGTAATTCTTGGATTTGTTGATCAACACTATCTATATCTTGACGAATTTGTTCTAAATTAAGTGACGTCGATGTGTTTTGTCCATCGTTTCCCATTGAATACAGCCTCAGTAAAAATCATCTATCAATTTAATATTCGAGCTAGTATAACAAGACTTTAAGCCATTAAACACGCCGAGTTTAGACTCTTTTCGCTGTATGATTAGGATTTATATAATAATGAAGAAAATAGCTTTAGTTGTATCTATCGGAATAAGTAGTTTGAGTTTGTCTGGCTGTATCGGGTGCTATAACCCGACAGGCTGTAGCCGAGATACTTCACCTTATTACACCACCACGAGCTCGACTCTAGTTCGTGGAATTACTGTTCCTGCACAAACGAAATTAATATATAAGTCTCAAAATTATTTTCAGAAAGAACAACAACCTAAGGCCTTAAAAGAGAAAGATTTAACGGATATTAAACTTCCTGCGGATAAGGCAATTGTTTGGGGTGGAATGCCGTCTTCAATGTTTATTCAATTTTTTAATTCAGAAATGAAAGGATTTAGCGTATATCCAGCCGAAGATTTTGTGCCCGAATCATCAAGCGACTTTATTAAATTATGGCAAAGTTGCGCAAGTGACTTGGATGTCACTTTAAAAAATCCAAATGACTGGTCTTTTAATCCTGAAAATATGGAAATTCGAGGCTGTGGCGTGAATATTCAAAAAAGAAGTCAATATAATGATCATTGGCCAAATCAAGACGAAGCAGATGCATTTTTAATTCAAATTAATCAAGCACTGCAAAAGCTGCCTAAACAAAAAAGCTACCCAGTGCTATCCGCGCCATCAAATAAATAAACAAGTTCAGCTTGCCAAGACAAGCTGAACTGAGTTCGCTTACACCTTACCTATCAAACCACGTGCCACGATTTCTTTCATGATTTCGTTGGTTCCGCCATAGATACGCTGAATACGTGCATCAACGAAGAAACGTGAAATTGGATATTCCGTCATATAGCCATAACCACCGAACAGTTGCAGCAAGTTATCCGCCACTTTCATTTGCATGTCAGTACTGAAACTCTTTAATGCCGCCGCAGTTTCAACGTCCAATTTTCCTTCATTATATAAAGCCACGTTTTGATTGTAGAAAGCAGCAGTCGCCAATTCATCAATCTTGGCTTGAGCCAAAACAAAACGGGTATTTTGGAATTGTCCAATCACCTGACCAAACGCCTGACGCTCTTTGACATACGCTGTTGCCAAATCAATTGCACCACGAATCGCACCCAACGCGGTTGACGCAATTGCGGTACGTTCACGTGGTAATTCTTGCATCAAATAGGCAAAGCCTGAACCTGCATTGCCGAGTAATTGGTCTTTCGGCACTTTAACATTATCAAAGAATAACTCTGAGGTGTCTTGCGAATGCAAACCGATTTTGTCTAGGTTCGTGCCCTTTTTAAAGCCTTCTAAATGCGTATCAACCAGCATTAAAGAAACACCTTTAGCGCGGGCTTGCGGATCAGTTTTCACTGCCAAAACGACCACATCGGCATGTTGACCATTAGAAATAAAGGTTTTTGAGCCATTTAGAATGTAATGATCACCTTGCAAAATCGCACTGGTACGCATCGCTTGTAAGTCAGAACCTGCACCCGGTTCAGTCATGCCAATCGCACCGACCGCCTCGCCTGACACCATTTTCGGCAACCAATATTGTTTCTGTTCTTCTGTCCCAATATGTTGAATATAAGGTGCAGCAATTTCCGAATGGCATGAAATCCCTGTTGATAATGCGCAATAGCCTGCACGTGCCGATTCTTCGACCAACATCAACGAGTAATGCGTTGGTACACCATAGCCACCGTATTCTTCAGGTACGTCGATACACAAATAACCATTTTCACCCAAAAGTGTCCATACCGAACGTGGCATCAATCCTTCACGTTCCCATTGCTCATAGTGTGGCGCAATATGTTCACTCATAAAACGCTTAAAGTTATCGCGGAACAGTTCTAAATCTGCATCATAAGCTAACATGGTTATTTCCTTCGCTAATATTGATTGTTTTTGAAAATTTGATGGCATTGATGCTACTGGCTTTTGCTCATTCTGTCATTGGTCTTGCAATGATTTACAACTGTACCGTCCAGTCAGCTGAACAATTGATAGTTGAGTTATTGATCAAAGCCTCATCATCTCTCGATAGCATCCTTAGAAGTTTGACTGATTTTATGTCATAGTGGTTTGAGCACTTTTATACACTTGTCATTTCATGAATACAAAACGCAATATCTATCAAAACGTCGAACACCCTTTTGCTCAATATGTACGTATTTTAGGCAAAGGAAAAACAGGCTCACGTTCATTGAGTTTTGAAGAAGCCTATCAAGCCTTTAGTATGATTTTAAAAGGCGAAGTTTTGGATGTGCAACTTGGCGCGTTTCTGATGTTATTGCGAGTCAAAGAAGAATCGGTCGATGAACTGGCAGGTTTTGTACAAGCGACCCGTGATCAATTGAATTTTCAACCACTTGAAGTCGATTTAGATTGGTCATCTTATGCTGGAAAACGAAAGCATTACCCTTGGTTTTTATTGGCTGCGCTGACACTGGCACATCATGGTTATAAAATCGTGATGCATGGTGCATCGGGTCATACGATTAACCGTGTTTATACCGAACAAGTTTTACAATATTTAGGCTATGAAATTTGCCAAAATGAACAAGAAGTTCGAGATCAATTACAACAACATAATTTCGCATTTCTACCGCTTGAAGCAATCTCTCCAACTTTGAGTGAATTAATTTCGCTACGGAATGTGATGGGACTGCGCTCACCAATTCATACGTTGGCACGTTTAATCAATCCTTTTAATGCTAAATCCACTTTACAAGCGATTTTCCATCCTGCTTATCGCACTTCACATCAGCACACGGCTTCTCGTTTAGGTTATCAAAATAGTGCGGTGATTAAAGGTGAAGGCGGAGAGTTTGAGCGTAACCCTGATGCCAAGACTTTAATTTGCGGTATTAAAAATGGCGAGTTGTACGAACATGAATTGCCAAAACTGACGCCTGATCGCAGCCCGATTGAAGAAGAACTTAATCTTGCTGTATTTAAAGCGGTTTGGTTGGGTGAACAATCTCACGAATATGGTGAAATGGCTGTGATTGAAACAATGGGAATCGCTTTGTATACCATGGGTGCAGTAAATAGTTATGAAGAAGCGATGGTTAAAGCGAAAGAGCTTTGGGAAAGTCGTTTTTAAGTAGATATTCATCGCTTAAATACTAAGTCTTAACTTGTTTGATGTTGCACTCTAATAAGGAGTGCAAGAAGGAAATATAAAATGGTTTCTTTTATAAGAGAAAATTCATTATTCTTAATAGAAAAACAAAAAGTTGGTTTCTGGTCAAATTTGTTACCTATTTATATCTATGAAGAAGATGATCTTGATGAACCAAGTAAAAAGCAGTTAAGTATTCTTAAATATTTAGAAAATTCAAACAATTATTACATAGAACAAATGAATCTTCTATTCTTAGATTTCTGTAATATAGTGGGTGGTGAAGTGGTGGGTAAAAATCCATCATTTGAAATATCGGATATTTCCATTCCAAACTTAGCTGATTTAAATGAGGTAATTTTTGTTGTTGGTGCTAAGATAAGTTGGGATAAAGAAATGGATATTAACTTTTTCATATTTAATAGTACCGTTATTGCTTGTGATTATATTGATGCTATATTTTATGGTACTTCTTGGGATAAGGTTATCCATTCTCAGAATATGCAAGAACTAAAAGAAAATATAAGATTATTTTTAGAGCGATATTTTCATTTTAGATAAATCAAAAGACATATCTATAGAAAAAGCTACGACTAGATAGGTCAAATAGCACACAAGTTGAATAAATAGGAGAATGGGGAGATATAAAATATGTCGCATTCTGAAGATATAAATCAATTGAAATTAATCTTGCAAGGTGAAAAACCAAGTGTTGTATTAAATCGTATACTAACGACTAATTCAGGATTAGATAAACATGATTTGGCTTCTATTTTCCTTGAAGAATTCTGTCTTTTAGATAGTAAAGCTCTACCTTTAATTTGGCACTGGAAAAGTATTAAGTCAGCTAGAGGAATATCTGATGAACAATTTGACGACTCAATTTTGGTGCAAATGAGAGAGGCAGGATATTTTGTTTAATCTACTCATCTCACGACTGTGCAGTGAAATGCCAAACTAGCTCACCGCTAATTTATAAAAATCTATTAAGTTAATATTGCAAATCATACAACTATTGAATTAGATATAACTCTGAAAGCAAAAAGCGATGACTTTATTAAAATCATCGCTTTAAACACTACTTGTAGTAATGAATTAAACAAACCGAATCGGCTTAAATTCAGGCTCATTTTTATGATGATCGTCATCACACTCCTCACCTTCTTCTTTGGTACCACGGTCAATATAACCACTACGCTGTTCTTCAGGCAGATTTTGAATTTCCCACGCATACACCGCCTGCATACAGGTCTGACGCTGTTCTTTGGTGAGCGCAATACCATTCGGCCACTTGCCAATTTCAACAGCAGTTTTTAAACGTGCGACAATTTCAGGATTTAACGCCGCAAGCATTTGTTCAATATTCATGATTCATCCTGTTGCAAAGATTCAAAATCTTGATTCCAACCCAGTTTAGTACGGCAAGCCATATAAAAATCATATCCAGGCGGATGTAATAAGCTAAGTTTAAACGGATGTTTGCGAATATGCACACTATCTCCGACATTCAATGAAACACTATGCTGTCCATCGGCGCTTACCATTGGCAAAACACGATTTTCACGCACTGAAATTTTAATTTCACTGTGCCCACCGACCACAATCGGACGCGATGACAAAGTATGTGGGTGCATAGGAACTAAGGCAATTGCATCCATGCTCGGATGAACAATCGGCCCACCACCTGAAAGAGAATAAGCCGTTGAACCCGTTGGCGTAGAAACAATTAAACCGTCGCTATGTTGGCGATAAACATATTGCCCATCAATATTCAGATCAAAATCAATCATATGAACTGATTTTCCTGAATGTAAAACAATATCGTTCAGTGCAATTGCATCGTAAATGGTTTCGCCATTGGAACGAACTTCCATCTCCAAAAGGAAACGACGATCGAGTTGAAAATGCCCTTGCAACACCTGATCAAGTTTGAAAATCGCTTCAGCAGGTTTAATGTCGGTTAAGAAGCCGAGTCGACCACGGTTAATACCAATCACAGGCGTATTGTAACGCACCAACGCACGAGCAGCGTGTAGTAATGAGCCATCCCCACCGACCACAATCACCAAATCGACCACTTCACCCAGTAAGTTACGACTGACCGTTTGACCATGCGGATAAGGTACTAATTTTGCCGTTTCTTGGTCGAAAACAGGATTTAAGCCTAATGTAATCAAATGATCATGGATTAAACATAAAGTTTCGACTACCGAATATTTGTCTGGTCGTCCAATTAAACCAATATTGCGAAAGGATTTCGGGGAAATTTGCACGAAAATGATCGCTCCGTTGCGTTACGCAACTATCATAGCATTAACCTTGATTTTTTCATTGAGGATTGATTAAAAACTATAAAAATGTCGATTCGTTATTTTTTTATACTTTTAATGTAAACATTATTGGAAAGTATTTAGTGCATGTTGCTATTTATTCACAGTTTTATCATTGCAAATTGTGTCAAAGCTATCGCATCATTAGAGCAATGTTTCGGATTTAACACAAAGCTATGAAGTGTCAACGTGGTATTGGTTTTGTCGGCCTAGTTTTCTTAATTTTAGTGATTGGTATTTTTATTGCCTTCAGTATCTATCTCATTCGTTTAGATAATATTATTCGTCATAAATTTGAAGGTCAGCGTTGGGACATTCCTGCCAAAGTTTTTGCGCGTCCTTTAGAAATCTACGCCAATGCACCACTCACGCAAGAAAACTTCACAGAAGAATTAAAATTATTGGGCTATAAAGACGCCGCCAATTACGATAAATCGGGTAATTATGTGGTGCAAGGCAACCACATGTATGTGCATACACGTGGTTTTGACTATGGCGACAGTAACGAACCAGAACAAGTGTTGGAAGTTGGCTTTATAGACGGTCAAGTCAGTGAAATTCGCTCCACTAAACCTTCAACGACGGGTGTTGCACGTTTAGAACCCTTATTGATTGGCGGAATCTATCCTCAACACAATGAAGACCGTGTGTTGATTAAACTGAATAAAGTTCCAAAAACATTGATCGAAGCATTAGTTTCAACTGAAGATCGAAATTTTTATCATCATCATGGGGTATCTGTACGTGGTACTGCTCGTGCCATTGTTAGTAACGTCACAGGTGGGCGACGTCAAGGTGGTTCGACCCTTACGCAACAATTGGTGAAAAACTTTTATCTTTCTCCTGAAAAAACCTTAAAACGCAAAGCCAATGAAGCCTTAATGGCGTTACTGATTGAATTTCATTACAGCAAAGATGAAATTATTGAAGCTTATTTAAATGAAGTGAATTTGGGACAAAACGGTAGCTATTCGATTAATGGTTATGGTTTAGCTTCGCAGTTTTACTTTGGCTTGCCATTACGTGAGTTGAATATTTCACAACAAGCCTTTTTGGTTGGTTTGGTACAAGGCCCGTCTTTATATAATCCTTGGCGCAACCCTGAAGCTGCAAAAAAACGCCGTGATGTGGTGTTAAATAACATGATGGTGATGGGTTATTTAACCCAAGCTGAATATCAAGATGAAATTGCACGCCCTTTAAATGTGGTGAGCAAACCATCTTTAGGCCCTGCGAAATTCCCTGATTTTCTAGACATTGTACGTCGTCAATTGCGGACTGAATATCAAGAGGGTGACTTAACCAATCAAGGCTTAAAGATTTTTACCACGCTTGACCCAATTGCACAGACCCAAGTTCAAACTGCCTTTAAAAATTCGGTTGATCGTTTGGCGAATGCCAACCCAAAACGCTTAAAAAATCTACAGGGTGCAGTTTTGGTTGCACATCCTGACAATGGTGAATTAATTGCAGCTGTAGGTTCAACACAAGATTTTACAGGGTTTAACCGCCCAGTAGATGCAAAACGACAAGTGGGTTCATTACTGAAACCTGTGATTTATTTAAATGCCATTGAGTCTGGTCGCTATACATGGGCAAGCCCAATTGAAGATAGCGCAGTCAATATTCCTGTAGATGGCAATAAAACGTGGACACCGAAGAATTACAGTGGCGGTGATCACGGCGTTGTGCCAATGCAACAAGCTTTAGCAAATTCATATAATCTGTCTGCGGTTCGTGTCGGTAATGAATTTGGGATTTCTACTTTCAGCAATAAACTTCGACAGTTTGGTGTTAGTTCAGACATTCCAGCTTATCCATCTATTTATTTAGGTGCGGTGAATATGTCACCGATGGAAGTTCTAGGAATTTATGGCAACTTTGCAACGGGCGGTTTTAAATACCCTCCTCGCTCAATTCGTACTGTGGTGGATGCTCAAGGTCGCGTACTTGAACGTTACGCCTTAAATGTTCAGCAAACCATTGAGCCTGCTGCGGCTTATATTTTGAATTATGGCTTACAACAAGTCATGCGTTCAGGTACAGGTCGTGCTGCCTATAGCGTTCTACCTGAAACCTTAAATCTAGCAGGCAAGTCAGGCACTACCAATGACACAAGAGATTCATGGTTTGCAGGCTATTCAGGCAATCATGTGGCAGTTGTCTGGTTAGGTTTGGATGATAATAAAGTAACAGGTCTGACTGGTTCTTCTGGTGCGCTACCCGTTTGGACGAACGTGATGAAGCAACTTCGCCAAGAGCCAGTGAATTTACGCCAAACGGATAATGTGCAATGGCAATGGATTGACAGCGCCACTGGAGATTTATCTGCACAAGGTTGTGAAGGTGCAATGTACATTCCATTGTTACGTCAAACTGTGCCACGCCGTGCAACAGCCTGCGGTCAATCACATTATGAAGTTGAACCTGTGTCTATGCCACAAATGGACACGACAACACCAGCGGAAACGCATAATACCGATAGCAATTATATAAGAGAAAGTGAAACTGAAATGGATGCAGATTTATCCAATCGTACGCCAACGCGCGTTATTTCTAGCGGCAGCTACAACGGCGAAAATTGAATTCGATAAAGGATTGATTGGATATGAACTCAAAAAGTATATTTTTAATTGCGCTCGTAGTACTGGCAGGATGTACCTCGACTCCACCACCGCCACAAAACAAAAAAGTGGTGATTAAATTAGGTGAGCCGCCATCTTCATCACAAAATAAAAAAAATAAAACGCCGCCTGGGGTAAAGATTACGCCATACGAGCAAAAGGAAATTAAACGTCAAAATGTTCAGGTGATTGTGCCTGAGCAGAAAGTTCAACAAAAATTCAATGATGGCAGCCAACTGCCTGCTTTTCGTACTTTGATGCAGAAAACCCAAACGGCGTATAAAAAGCAACAACTTTCAGAAGCTGAGCGTTATGCACAACAAGCTCAACGCATTGCACCTCAAGCCACTGAAACTTATTTGTATTTGGCACTTATTGCAGATCAACGCAAGCAATATGCCAATGCCGAAGCTTTGGCACGTCGTGGTTTAAGTTATGCACAAAGCAATGCCATGAAAAAGCAACTTTGGTACATCATTCTTCGCGCAAGTGAAGCACGAAAGCATTCGATCAAAGCGCAAGAAGCAAAAAGAATGATTCAATCGCTCTAAGCTTTAATTCAGCGATTGAAATTGACGAATCCCTGCAAGCCCATAAGCACAATGTTTTTGGGCTTTTTCTAAATCTTCAGGGGTAACACCACCTAAAGCAAATACTGGAATATCACTGCGCTTGGCTAATTCATCAAAACCATCCCAACCTAATACTTTCGCATCAGGATGCGTTTCAGTCATTTGCACTGGACTCAGCAAGACAGCATCGCAGCCAATATGCTGTGCATGTTGTAAAGAAACCGCATCATGACACGCCGCGAAAACCCGCTTTCCAACGGCTAAATCACCTTTATGAAATTGCATCAATTGTGATTGTTTTAAATGTAGATTGTTAATTTTAGACTGTAGAGCTGGGTTTAGTTTTTGCCAAATCTCGATATTGATGATGAGCTTTTGATATTGCTCAATATTTAAATCCATGAGCTGTGTTTCAATTGCATAGATGTCTTGCATTGCGACGCGCCAATAAAACAATATCTCTTGTTGAGGTAAATCTGTCAGTTGTTCGCTAATTTTAATCAAATGTGGCATGTATAAACGTCCAATGATTGCATCATTGGCTTTTGGAAAATTTAAATGCGTAAGTTGGTCACGATCATACCAAGCCCACGGTTGCTGAATTAAATTAAGCAATTCATTAGGTACATAGGCATGGAACACATGTAAATTCACAATCAGGTCTTCATATTCATGTTGAATCACATCAAACACATGCCATTCTTTTAAACCAATCCCGACTTCCTCATAAATTTCTCGACGGCAAGCTTGCTCTGGTGTTTCACCAGCTTCAACTTTACCACCAGGGAATTCATGTTTATTGCCTTGATGTTGTTCTGCTTGACGCCAACCAACCAAAACTTTACCACGATGTAACAAAATTGCGATCGCTACATCAACTTTTTTTTTTGACATAAGATTATGAAATTCCAATAGATATATATAATTTTAAAATCATTCCCGAAGATTTTCTAGGTTGATAAACTCGAATAATCAAGAATCTTGTTAAATCTTGAAATTAACGTTGACACACCCATTCGATAATGATTATCATTTAATAACTTGAAAAGCATACCACGGACTTAACAAAATGAACGCACCATTTAACTTGTTTACTCGTCACACTGAAGTAGCTCAATCATTACCAATGTTATACTCAAACAACCTGTTTGCTTTGGGTCGTGAGATTCGTATTATGCACGCAGGCGAAGAATACCGTTTACGCTTAACCCGTAATAATCGTCTGATTCTCACTAAATAAATTCTATGCTTCAAACATTGTCGTGGGAAAAATAAAAGCAGCATAAGTTCATTTTGCTGCTTTTAAATTAGCTTAACGGAACGACCCGTAATACTTCTTCCAATGTCGTAATTCCTTCAATCACTTTACGCGCGCCCGCAATTCGTAAAGGCTCAATCCCCTCTTTTTTGGCTTGCGCTTTCAAATCATTCAATGTGCCATTGGCACTAATTATGGTTTTTGAATCTAAGCTCACTGGCATAAATTCATAAATGCCCACACGACCTTTATAACCTGTTTGGCGACACGCTTCACACCCTACCGCCTTATACATAGTTTCTGGCATTTCCATAATATAATCAAAGGTTAAATGTTCCCATTCTTGTGTATTCATCGCAGTTTGTTGCTTGCAATGTGGGCAGAGTTGACGCACTAAACGCTGCGCCAAAACACCTAAAATAGTCGCCGCTGTCAAAAATGGTTGTACACCTAAATCATGTAAACGCGTAAGACTAGACGGTGCATCATTAGTATGTAAGGTAGATAGAACTAAATGACCTGTCAGCGCCGCCTGAATCGCCATATTCGCTGTATCATGGTCACGAATCTCCCCCACCATAATAATGTCGGGATCTTGGCGCATTAGCGCGCGTACACCATCGGCGAAGCCCAACTCAATTGCAGGATTGACCTGCATTTGGTTAAAACTTGGTTCTAACATTTCAATTGGGTCTTCAATGGTACAGACATTGACTTGCTCTGTTGCCAATTGTTTGAGCGACGAATATAGGGTCGTGGTTTTACCCGAACCTGTCGGCCCAGTTACGAGAATGATGCCGTGACTATGCTGCGTGAGTGCATCCCAACTTTGCAATAAATGTTCGCCAAAACCTAATTGTTGGAAACTGCGCACCAATACTTCAGGGTCGAAAATACGCATGACTAATTTTTCGCCAAATGCTGTTGGCAAAGTGGAAAGACGCAACTCGGTTTCTTGCCCTTTCGGTGTTCGCGTTTTTAAACGACCATCTTGTGGTCTACGCTTTTCCGCCACATTCATACGACCCAGAATCTTGATACGTGAAATCACAGCCATCAGCGTATTGGCAGGCATGTTGTAAATGGTATGCAGCACACCATCGATACGGAAACGAACTTTACCCTTATCTTTTCTAGGTTCTAAATGTATATCGCTCGCGCCTTGTTCAAAAGCGAACTGCAACACCCAATCCACTAACTTCACAATATGTTGATCGTTGGCATCTGGATTTTGTGCATCGCCTAATTGTAATAATGCCTCGACCCCTTTGTTATCACGATCAAACGCACTGGAATTTTGCGACGAACTAACCGCACGGCTCACTTGGTAATATTCCAACAAATAACGCTGGATTTGTTCAGGATTCAGTAAAACGCGTTCAATTTTTTTCGGTGCAAGACTACGCTCTAAATTGTTTTGCCACTCGGTAATAAAGGGCTGATCTGTTCCAATGACGATTCGGTCAGCATGCACTTCCACCGCTAAAATACGATTACGAACCGCAAATTCTTGCGACATCACATTGGTCAACGCTGCGACATCGGCTTTTAAGGGGTCAATGATGAAAAAAGGAATTCCTGCTTTTTCTGCCAACCACTGGCACAGGCGAATTAAAGTCAACGACGACCCTGCTTGTAACTGATCTTTTAAATTAAAATGGGCAATCCACTGTAAAGGATGCCATTTCAGTTGTTCTTTCTGACGATGCGTGGTTTGAATTAACAACTTATCTCGTTCGGTAATGCGACCATCTTTTTGTAGTTGTTCTAAACACCACGTCACATCAACCGTAAAAGAAAAATTTGTTTGAGTTTGCATAACCGTCAGTTCCCTAAATACGATCTTAATTTATATTTTTAAGTTATTGGTCTGTTTCTACCGCAACCACGCTGACCGTTGTTTCATCCACTGTAAAACGAATATTCAATTGCGCAAAAGACATGCCATAGACACGTGTTGCATCATCTTGATAAGCAGGTCGTGGGTCTAAAGATAACACTTGTTCCAGTTCATCGAATATCTTTTTATTAAAAATTCCATGTTTACAGAGTTGTTGCTGTTGCGATTGAGCAGTTTCCGTCCAGACCACATTTTTACGAATAGGTTGTTGCTGCGCATAGCCACTGACCGAATCCACAACGGCATCTGAATATTGAATATAGGGTTTAATATCTAAAATTGGTGTGCCATGTAGCAAATCACTGCCCGTGACATGTAAACGTATCGAATTGCCAATATTTTCGACACGCAACAAACGAACCACTGATAGCCCAATCGGTGCAGGACGGTACATACTTCTAGTCGCAAACACACCTATTTTTGTATTACCCCCAAGTCTAGGTGGACGAACTTGTGCACGAAATTTCGTGCCTTGTTGTTGAGCATTTTCGTTATTTTTATTGTCGTGGAATTGCCAAACTAACCACACATGACTAAACGCTTCGATGCCTTGAAAGGCAAGCATATCGTTATATGGCTCGACCATTTCGATATAGGATTCAACATTGACCAAATTCGGTTGTCGTGGAATGCCAAATTTTTCACGGTATGGTGAGTGCATATAGCCGATTATGGGCAGCGTTACAGAATTATTCATCACTATTTCTGATAAAGACAATTAAATATATTCAGTTTATAGCGAATGTTTTTAGATTAGAATAGCAGCCTGTTTCTTTTAACTGTGATCGAGACCTTAAATGGCTGCTTTTAACGTTGAACGCATTACTCATGTTCACCACTGGAATGACACACTTTTCAGTTTTAAAACCACGCGTGATACCGCCTTGCGTTTTAAAAATGGACAATTTGTGATGATCGGACTTGAGGTCAATGGTAAGCCTTTAATGCGCGCCTATTCGATTGCCAGTGCCAATTATGAAGAAGAACTCGAATTCTTCTCGATTAAAGTACAAGATGGCCCGCTCACGTCAATTTTGCAAAAAGTGCAAGTTGGCGATGAAATTTTGATTTCGAAAAAACCAACAGGCACTTTAGTTCACGACGATATATTACCGGGTAAAAATCTTTATCTTTTATCGTCAGGAACGGGACTTGCACCCTTCCTTTCATTGATTCGTGACCCAGAAACTTACGAAAAATTTGAAAAAGTGATTGTGGTTCACGGAACACGTTTCATTTCTGAATTGGCATACCAAGACTTAATGTTAAATGAATTGCCAAATCACGAATTTTTTGAAGAATTGGGCATCAAAGATAAATTGGTTTACTACCCAACTGTTACGCGTGAACCTTTCCATACACAAGGTCGTGTTACCACTGCGATTGAAACGGGTCAATTATTTGAAAAAATTGGTTTGCCTCGCTTTAACCGTGAAACTGACCGTGCGATGTTATGTGGTAGCCCTGCATTCTTAAAAGATGTCGCAGCGTTACTTGATGAGCATGGTTTGGTTGAATCTCCACGTATGGGCGTTATGGGCGACTACGTAATTGAACGTGCTTTTGTTGAAAAATAAATTACGTCAATAAATGAAAAAACCGAGAGTGAGCTCTCGGTTTTTTTATGCTTAGATTTTTTAATTAAGGTAAATCGGCGACTTTAAATTGTGAGTAGCGATGAATCCGATAAACAAAATTTTCGAAGAATGAATGGCTCAAGACCACGACTAAGTACGCAATCATAAAAGAACCTAAAATATCAAATGGAAAATGGACGCCTAAATAAACACGAGACCAACCAACCAATACACTGAACAGTAAACCTACCATTCCAATTTTTTTATAACCGCCCATTAAAAACGAAAACGCTAAGGTGCTAATGGTTAACGTATGACTACTTGGAAATGATGAAGTCGCTCCGTGATCAATTAATTTCACCCCCAAATCCAATTCAAATGGTCGTGGATGGTAATAAAGTAATTCAATAAAATCTTCGATCAACAAGGTCAAGACAATCATAAACAATGTTTTGAAAAACAAAGTTCTATAGCTTTTACCCTGAAAAAATAATAGCGCCAAAATAAAAACAATGAATAAAACACTTAAATTATGCGAGAAAAATATCGCCACATGATTCAGAAACGTATTACTCGTACTTGATGCATTGATCTGTTGAAATAGGTAGAGATTTAAGTCATTAACAATCATTACTGTTCAGTTCTTTCATTTTTATCTTGCCTCAAGATAAAGAAGATACATGAAAGAATGATGAAACTTTGTCTTTAAAATGCTAACTCAATTTGCGTTTTTTCTTTTCGCTATACATATTGAAGTCTGCAATTTCGATGAGATTTTGCATTTCTAAACTATCGTTCGGGTAGAAAGCCAAACCGATACTCGCACCAATTTTTAAATCCGTATTTTCAAAATTAAAAGGCTGACCGCATGCATCTATCAAGCGATGCATCATTTCCATTGCGGAATCTTGGTCGTCGATTGAAGGTAAAATAATGGCGAATTCATCGCCACCGAGTCGCGCCACCACATCATTTTTTCGCAAATTATGCGATAAGCGATGTGCAATTTCGATTAAGGCTGTATCGCCATAACGATGTCCAAATTGATCATTAATCCCTTTTAAGCCATCCATATCGACAATTAAAACGGCCAATAACTGATGCAGTTTTGCCGCTTCTTGGAGTTGTAGTCTTAACGAATCTAAGAATAAAGCCCGATTTCCTAGACCTGTTAAATGGTCTCGAGTGGCTAATTTATACAATTCTTGATGACTAAATTTAGTGGCATGATACATGGCAGCCGCAATCAATTCAGACATTAACCCCAGTAGAGACAAATCTGCTTCGTTGAATGCCTGCACTTGATCTGAATAAATTTTCAGTACACCAATCACCTGATCTTCATAGAATAAAGGTACAACTGCCATTGAGCGCAAACCAACCCGTCTACATGCTTCCCGATTGACACGAGGGTCAATTTCGCTGTCTTGGCAATACAAGGTTTCGCGTTGCTCAATACACATGCCAGATAAACTGGTTGAGCGATTTAAACGTAGTCCTAATAAATGATCAGCTTGGTTAGAAACCGCTCGATAAACCATGTCTTCGCCCTCAGCCAACTCCACAATTGCCCCTGTGGCTGCTTCGACAAGTTTTTGAACTTGATTGGCGACCAGAGTCATTACCGCATGTAAATCAATCCCCAATTTTGCAATTGCGGTTTGAGTTTCAATAACAGACATGAGCTGTTGATTGGATAATGGAGCTTGCATGGGAGACGTCTATTCGAGCTGAATTCACTCCTAATTTTCTCAATTATTGGTACGAAGTCAAGTGCTTACTTTTATCATCTTGATGACAATTTAGTCAGTGTAATAGACATTTCGTTTCTGTGAGAAACGTTCTAATTGTTTAATAAAACCTTCAAAATAATTTTTTTCTTTATCTTCAATTCGATAACCTGCATACAGCGTCCGTCTTAAACCTTGCGGTGCAACGCAATCTAAACGACGGCTCACCACCCAGCCCTTTTGCTCATATTCATTCACCACCCAATCAGGTAAGGCTGCAATTCCGCGCCCACTGGCAACCAATTGAATCAACATTTGAGTCAAGTCCGTGGTTCGAATGTGTTTGGGTTGAATATTGGCAGGTATAAATAGATGCGCCATGATGTCTAAGCGATGTTTATCGACTGGATAAGTGATCAGCGTTTCTTCGGCTAAGTCTTGTACGCTAATCTGTTCCGCACGTACCAAAGGATGCGTATTGGATAACACTAATCGTGATTCATATTCAAAAATCGGAAAATACTCGATGCCTTTCAATGCAATTGGATCTGCCGTGATTAATAAATCAAATTCAGCATTTTGCAAAAGCTCATGTGGATTGGCTTCAAAACCTGCGGCAAAGTCCAAGTCTACATCGGGATATTGTTGGCGATATTGATTGAGCAGCGGCATGAGCCAATCAAAACAGCTATGGCATTCAGATGAAAAAATGATGCGTCCCGTTTGACCATGCACGATACGAGTAATATCGGTTTGGGCGATTTGCACCTGTGGTAACACATCATCTGCCAGTTTTAGGAGGCGCTGCCCTACATTGGAAAAAGTCACAGGACGACTACGACGATTGACCACTTCCACACCATACCAGTGATCGAGTTCTTTTAACTGATGAGAAATGGCGGAAGGTGTCAGACATAAATCCGCAGCCGCAGCGACCAATGAACCATGCTCTCTTAAAGCCATTAAGGTTTTTAAATGACGAAATTCTAGCACCACACGCACCAAGTTGAATTTTGCTCATCTTAACACAAATTTAATTAGTTGGTTTCAATGTGAGTTTTATTTGATTATTTTAAGATTTAATGAAATTTATTCATTTTAATAAATTGATCGCATCACATGAACAGAAATTTGAGTTGATGAAGAATTGACTGGTATTTTTTATCTAAGATTTTTTTCTACGGTGTTACAGGTTTTGTCGTTGGATATTGTGAAAGTACGTTCTTGGCATCTGTCACAACTTTTGATTTAGGTAATTCCTTATTTTCCTCTAGCATTTGTGCCTCATAATCGGTCATGAGTTGTTTATTGCTTTGAATAAGTAATTCCACTCGTTGCTGTGCTTGATTTGTATCGCCTTGATTGATGGCTTTTAAAATACCGTCATAGGCGACAATGTGGGATGCTGTACTGACGTATTGCATTTCATTGATAAAATTAAAAATTTGTTTGTAATACAGATGCATACTTACACCTGTAATGATTGCCCCGATGAATATGCCAATAAAAATATGTTGCCAAGGTTTCATAAAAATGCCCCATGTCATGATATGGTTCACTTAATAGAACCAAGTTAATATCAATTGCAATTTTATTAAAATAAATTTTAAATCACATTTACAATTGTGGGATTAAACGATTTATTTTTTAATGTGTAAAGCATAATGAATAACATATTTTTCAAATATCTTATATTAATACACAACATTTAATCCATAATCACTCAAATGGATTGGGCAACTGCTCTATAATATCCTTCTTATCACAATGTTTAAAAAAGAAATATAAGGTTGAATCAATTATTCTCATTCTTTTACCTGATCTATCATAATCTACAAATGGTGGTCTGATATTAGAATCCAACTGATGCTTAGTAATATTATTTAAAAAAGTAGCTAAATCACTAGATCTTATATCTTCTTTATTTCTATGATGGACAGCTCTAATTTTTTCTAATAATTCCATATTGGATAAGCCACTTTCCAAAGAAGTAAACTCTTGCGATAATAAAACTATAATAAAATAATATGGAAAAGCTAAAGCAAGCTTACCACTCTGATTACTTGTTTTACGTTTTACAATGGAAAAAGACTCAAAGCTACGAATATGCCTTGTACCATATTCTTCAGTTTTTTTATCTATAGCATATGAAAGGTTTTGTTGAGTTATCTGTACTTTCTCCACACTTGTTTCTTCAACACCTGCATTAATACAGCAATATTTGCAAACCTCTTGAACTACCCCGACACTATCGAAGCAACTATCTATTAATTTATCTTTAACAATAGAAAAATCAACATTCAGTAACTCTTCACCTTTATTTATAACTCTCTCAAAATCCTCTTTCTTCCAAGGCTCAACAGCAATTTCAGTAATTCTATCAACTAAGTCACCATTGAATTGTGACAGTCTATTAACCTCTCTCCAAATCCCCAGAATAATAAAAATTATTCCCACATCTTGGAAGACACGTAAATCATACGAAAGCTCTTCTTGCACTTCCAAAGTTAAATAATGAAAATTTTCAATTACTAAAAATTTATTAACTGAGAATTTTCTTAAGATTTCGGACACATCTTGCGCCAGATTTAAGTCATAACCTATATGATTTTGTTTGACGGTAGTACTTGATGATGCTTTATCTGATAACTCGCCACCGACTTTGGTATCCATAATAAATGGTATACTTATTCCCCCATTACCTGTTACTTTACCTCCACTTTCTTTACTTTCTGTAGAAATAAAACTTTCTGTAAAAGTAATATTCATTTGCCTTAAAATGGATTTATAGATATCTATTCTACTAGTTTGCGGTGAACACTCAACTTTCACATAACGATCTTGTTCCAAATTATTTAATATTAAAGATGTCTTTCCTTGTTTAGATGAGCCATATACTACTATTTCATTCCCATCCTTTATCGCTTCTTTAAAAGCATTATCAACATCACTTCTTTCAATATATGATTTAACTAATTTACTGCGAACGCCAAAAACATCAGATAATTTATTTATTTCCACTTTTATTCTCAAAAAATAAGGGCTGATCACTCAGCCCCTATCTTATCTATTTTCTCATGCAAAGCATAGCTTTACTCTTGCGCTAGGGAAAAGCCTTTCGGCTTTTCTTAATCCTAGCTCATTAAGTCAATTGAGCAGCTTGGATTTTCTTGGTATCAACTTGGTCTGCTTCTTTCGTATAGTCTGACATTTTGTCAAAACTTAAATACTTATAAATGTCAGCAGACATGCTGTCGATTTGCGACGCATACTGTTGATATTCCGCAGGAGTTGGTAATTTACCCAATACCGCAGCCACAGAAGCAAGCTCAGCAGAAGCCAAATAAACGTTTGCACCTTGACCTAAACGGTTCGGGAAGTTACGAGTAGAAGTCGATACACAAGTTGTGTTCGGAGCTACACGTGCTTGGTTACCCATACACAATGAACAACCTGGCATTTCAGTACGCG
>JAVXBC010000002.1:0-66207 GCA_036660195.1 Acinetobacter sp. | reverse complement strand
ATTTTTGTTCGCTTCAAATACTGGTAGAGGGGATGTTATAGGTTTTGATTTAAGAGAAGCAATATCAGATAAAATGTCTATATTTTCTCATGAAGATGATCCTGAAACTTGGTTGGATGATACAGAGCATTGGTCTACTTTTGAAAATTGGTTGATTCAGTTAGTGTCTTCTGAGGCTGAGATTGACTTAATTTACCCTATATCAAACGGCGGAATATGATAAATCACGGTTTCATATTTCTTTTCTATTTTATAACCCGCAATTATTCCACCTAAAAACGCAGCTAACTTTCGACTAGGTTGATTTTCTACTGCAACTGGATATAAAAAATATTGAATTGGATGGTTAGAAGCCCAACGAAATACTTCATAAATCGCTTCTTTGGCAAAACCTTGATTATGATAATTTTCACGAATCCATAAGCCAAATTCTGGAGTAGGAGAATCCATTCTATGAACACCAATCAAGCCAAGAAAAAGATGATTTTCTTTATGACGTAAAACAAAATGTTGGTCAGTATTTTTAGATTCGGCAATAATCCATTTTTGACCAATCTGTGCTAATTCTTCCAAATTTTGAGCAGGACTCCACACCATATAACGGGTCAATGTTGTCGTGACGCAAGGGTAGATCTCTGCGATATCATCAAGATGAAATTTAAATAAATTTAATCTTGAACTTTGTAAAAGTGGTGATCTCATATTCTTCACTTATGTTCGTTTTATTTTGAAATAGTTTGTTATTAAATATTAGTTTAGAAAATTTCTTAAAAAACACAGTCAAGGCACATTCACCCCAAACTGCCGCAAAATCTTACACAACTGAATCATCGGTAAACCCATTAATGTGGTTTGATCATCACCAATCATTTTCTCAAATAAGCTAATGCCTAAACTTTCACACTTAAAACTACCCGCACAATGCAGCGGTTGATCAATTTCAATATAACGTTCAATTTCAGCGAGCGACAGTTGGCGAAATTTGACTTGGTAATGCTCAACGAGTGTGGTTTCAAAACTCGACGCTAGATGTTGCACGCTTAAAGCCGTACTAAAAAACACAGTTTTGCCTGAGTTTTCTTGTAGTTGTCGAATAGCATTTTCAACCGTTAATGGTTTGCCAATAAAATCATGTGGCGCATGTTCACGCCAAGCCACTTGATCTGAACCTATCACAATCGAATTGGGATATTGTTCAGAAACGACACGCGCTTTTTCATAAGCGAGACGTTTCGCCAAATCATCGGCATGGGTTTCGCCTTTGGCAGATTCATCAATCTCAGGCGAAATACACCGATATTCCAACCTTAAACGATCCATTAAATCTTTTCGGGTTTGGCTGCTCGATGCCAAAATTAAATCAAATTCAGCCATTACACCGCAAAATCCACAAGAACTTTTAAAGGCACATAATGCAACACCGCATTATGACATGCGTTGAGTTTGATCGGCGGGGCTTCACCTGCTTCATAGGCCTCAACCCAGCGTGTCACGCAAATACACCAGAAATCTCCAGGTTTTAAACCCATAAAACCCACTTCTGGCACAGGACTAATTAAATCATTACCGACTTTTTGTGAAAAATTCAAAAAATCGGAAGTCATTTGAGCGCACATGGTGTGCTGACCTAAGTCGGTGACAGAGGTATGGCAAAAACCATTACGATAATAACCCGTAATTGGGTCAAAGCAGCAGCTTGCCAATGGTTCGCCAAGGACGTTAAGTCGGTTGATTTTTGGATCTGGATGAATAGACATAAGCTTATAAAGATTTAATAACGATGATTATCATAATCAAAACTGAGAATTTAGGCAGCTTTTCTGCAAAAAAACTCACCTTTATTTTAGAGAATCATTTAAAATTACGCCGTTTTTTACATCAAAAAGTGAGCCACCCATGAATTTTCAGCGCATGACTGACCTTGATCTTGCAGGTAAACGTGTCCTTATTCGTGAAGACTTAAACGTTCCTGTCAAAAATGGCGAAATTACCAGCGATGCACGCTTACGTGCTGCATTACCTACAATTAAAGCGGCTGTAGAAAAAGGCGCGGCGGTGATGGTATTTTCACATTTGGGCCGTCCTGTAGAAGGTGAGCCAAAACCTGAACAATCTCTTGCACCAGTTGCTGCTTATTTAAGTAAAGCATTAGGTCAAGACGTTCAATTGTTGACTAACTATTTAGATGGCGTTGAAGTGGCAGCGGGTCAGGTGGTTTTACTTGAAAACGTGCGCTTTAATCACGGCGAAAAGAAAAACAACGAAGAACTTGCTAAGAAATATGCGGCGCTTTGTGATGTATTTGTGATGGATGCATTTGGTACTGCGCATCGTGCAGAAGCGTCGACTGAAGGTGTTGCACGTTTTGCTCAAGTTGCTGCGGCTGGTCCATTGTTGGCGGCAGAGTTAGATGCGCTTGGTCGTGCGATGCAAACTCCAGAAAAACCAATGGTGGCAATTGTTGCAGGTTCTAAAGTATCGACCAAACTTGATGTATTGAATTCGCTTTCTACACTTTGCGATCAATTGATTGTTGGTGGTGGTATTGCGAACACCTTCTTAGCTGCTGCTGGTTTCAATGTTGGTAAATCACTTTATGAAGCTGACTTAATTGAAACTGCGAAAAATATCGCTGCGAAAGTGAGTGTACCTTTGCCTACAGATGTTGTGGTTGCGGATGCGAGCCAAATCAACTTTGCAGATTTCTTGGGTTCTTTGGCAAATACTCAAGCGATCGTGAAGAAAGTTGCAGATGTGACAGACACGGACATGATCTTGGATGTCGGCCCTGAAACAGCAAAAGCATTTGCAGAAATTTTAAAAACATCGAAAACTATTCTTTGGAATGGTCCGGTCGGTGTTTTTGAAGTCGATCAATTTGGTGAAGGCACTAAAGCACTTTCATTGGCGATTGCTGAATCTGCTGGTTTCTCGATTGCAGGTGGTGGTGATACCTTAGCTGCAATTGATAAATATGAAGTTGCTGATCAAATTGGTTATATTTCAACAGGTGGTGGAGCGTTCCTCGAGTTTGTAGAAGGCAAAACTTTACCTGCGGTTGCTGTATTACTAGAGCGTGCTTAATCAAGTTAGCTATTGATTTATAAGTAAAGATATACAAAAAGAGTCGATGCAAATCGGCTCTTTTACTTTTGCGCTACATTTACGTCATAAAAATGTCATCTATTTGACATAATATTGTCATCAACTTTAGCAATTCACTGTGGAAAGCCGTAATGAAATTTAAATTAACGCTCGCTGCTTTAATCATCGCACCGATTATGTTTACTGCATGTGCAAAAAAAGAAGAAGCAAAAGGTGTTGAACAGCAAACATCGCAATCAACAGAAACTACGCCAGAGCAACAAGCTGCAATTGACGCAATTGACAAGCCAAACTTAGATGAAAAGAATACCGATGTGACCGAAATGGCTGCATCAGAAGTTACTGCAAGCGAAGTTCAATAAGTTTTAATAGAATTTAAAAAGCCGATGACTTACATCGGCTTTTTATGGATTAAGAGTTGGCTTTACAGTAAAAAGTCAGGGTGGTTTGGTAGTCATCATCTTTTGCCAATGATGTATTTCGACCTGTAATTGTACCGATCACGCCAGCAGCAGCCTCAACTAGCTTGCCTGTTTCATCATCCACGACACCTTTTAATACACCTTGGTAAGCCGTTTTTTCATCGACAACAACTGGCGCAGTATTCTTTGTACATGTTTTTTGTGCAGCACTAATTGCATTGTTTTTTGCAATCAAATTGGTTTTACCAATACCTGTCACTTCATATTGATTATTTTCTTTTTGAATCGCTAAGGTATTGCTTGGTGTCGACGCACAAGCTGTTAGTCCTAACATAACACCACCTAAGACAGTTATAACTATCGTTTTGTTCATTTTAGTTCTCTCTAAGCCTTTCATTTTATGATTTAAGCATAGAATTTTTGATAAATTTTTAGGCTTATGTACAATTTATGAAGGCACATTGTTAAATTTTTCAAATTCAAGCTTACGCTTAGATTTACATAGTGGAAATCATTTAGATTATGCTAATCTAAGGGCATTCTTGTGTGAGTTAGATTCATTTCAATGACGGACTTAGAAGTAGAAAACATTCATCAAAATATTCATCAACGTCAATCGATTGGACACCTTATTGAGCCAGCGCCAAATTCAGAACAACTCGAAAAAGCCTTTCAAGCAGCTTTAACTGCACCCGATCATCATCGTTTAAAACCAACACGTTTTGTGATTGTGAATGCTGAACACCGTGCCGATTTTGGCGACTATTTAGCACAGGCTTTAGCAGATGTTGGTGAAACTGATACCGCACAATTGGATCGTGCCAAACATCATCCTTTTCGTGCACCCATGTTGGTTTTAGCTTTAACGACCATACAAGATCATCCGAAAGTACCTCATTTTGAGCAGATTCTAAGTACAGGTGCAGCCATTCAAAACTTGTTATTGTCTTTGCATGCACAAGGCTTTGCTAGTATGTGGCGTTCAGGTGCGGTGGTTGAATCGAACTGGTTAAAGCAGCAATTAGGTTTGCAACAACAAGATTTAATTTCTGGCATTATTTATATTGGAACAGCGGCAAAAGCGATTCCACCACGTGCAGAAATTGACAGTCAAGATTTTGTAAAAATATGGCAAAAAGCAGATTAATCATTATTTAAATTAGTAATACAAAGAAATTGGTTTCAGGATAAAAAATGACCGAGTTAAAATTTAGTGATCTAGTAGACCCAGTTGCAGTCAATGAAAAAACTGCGCTAAGAATTACAGTATTGGGTGGTGGTAGTTTTGGCACGGCAATGGCAAATTTAGCGGTTCGGAATGGTTGCGATACCATGATTTGGATTCGTGACGCGCAAGTGGCAGACGAAATTAATCAAACCCATGTCAATAAACGCTATTTGCCTGATTATCCTTTAGAGCCAGAATTGAGTGCAGTGGCAGATTTAGAACTGGCGGTACGAGATCGTGATTTAATTTTAGTGGCTATTCCAAGCCATTCTTACCGAGATGTTCTAAAGAAAATTGCGCCGTTTATAACGGCACAGGCCATCGTTTCACTCACTAAAGGGATTGAAGCAAAAACCTTTAGCTTTATGAGCGATATTATTCGTGAAGAATTACCTGAAGTGCCTTATGGTGTCTTATCTGGGCCAAACTTAGCCAAAGAAATTATGGCAGGAATGCCAGCAGGGACAGTGATTGCAAGTGAATCCGAACTGGTGCGTTATGCAGTACAACATGCCTTACACAGTGCATTATTTCGCGTTTTCGGCAGTGATGATGTACATGGCGTGGAGTTAGGTGGCGCATTAAAAAATATTTATGCGGTCGCAATGGGTATGGCATCTGCTTATAAAATTGGTGAAAACACCAAGAGTATGATTTTAACGCGTGCTTTGGCAGAAATGAGTCGTTTTGCCGTAAAGCAAGGTGCAAATCCTTTAACTTTCTTAGGTTTGTCAGGCGTTGGTGATTTATTTGCCACCTGTAATAGTCCATTAAGCCGTAACTATCAAATCGGCTTTGCCTTAGGTTCGGGGAAAACGCTTGAACAAGCCACTAAAGAACTTGGACAAACCGCAGAGGGTATTAACACCATCGTACAGGTGCGTACTAAGGCACAAGAGTTAGATGTTTACATGCCAATTACCAATGCGCTTTATGAGGTGATTTTTGAAAATGCACCGCCAATGTCGATTGCGGTGTCGTTAATGAAAAATGGTCATCGTAGTGATGTTGAATTTGTTTTACCGCATCATGAAGTTTAACTAAAACGGTCATCGAATCGGGTTAAACTCGAAAGCGAATAATATTTACATTGGATGAGCACTAAAAGGATTGGTATGCAGTTAACTCTTATTCGTCATGGTGAAGCTTCTCCTGCAATAAACGGTAACGATACGAAACGTCCATTAACGGAACGCGGACATCAGCAGGCTGAGCAAACAGGTGACTTTCTTAAAGATGTAATTCAACCTGAAATTTTTGTGGTGAGTCCACTGTTACGCGCACAAGAAACTTTAGCGCATATAAAGCTGCATTTCTCAGGAATTCCTGTTTTAATTTGCGATAAAATAAAACCTGATGATAATGCGGATGAGGCGATAGAATGGTTGTCAAAACTTTCCTATCAATCGATTGCTGTTGTGTGCCACATGAATGTTGTGGCGCATATTGCTGAGCAACTGACTTGTGAAAACTTTCACTCGTTTGCATTGGCTGAAGCACGTATTTATGATCAGGCTGTTATTGCAAATGGTTTATCATCACAGATCAATCATTTTATTCCGACCATCTAATTTTAATTGCAACAAACAGAATAAGAGTACCTAACACCTATGCTGTATATATGGATGCCTGAAACCAACGGAACATGGTATTGGTCGACTGGAGAGAATTGGCTGCAAAGCAATAGTCTTGAACAATTGATTCAAGATTTGCAGACCCACAACGGCAAAGAAGCCGTGGTGTATTTTTCAAGTCGACATGCGCAAGTGTTTCAGCAAACGATGAACAAAACGCATTACAAACAATTAGGGCAAGACGGTGTTAAATTTCTACTAGAAGAATTTGTCACTTTGCCCATTGACCAAATGAAAGTTGTACATCATTTCCAGAATGATCAACTTAACATTTTAGGTGTTGCTCAATCGACCATTGAAACATGGCAATATGCTTTGAGTTTATTGCCTGTACAGATTGTGGCATTTTTGCCAGATTTCTTGATGTTGCCTGAACCTGAGGCGAATCAAGCTATTATTGCCAATTTGTATGATCATGTGTTGGTGAGAGAAAATGCTTGGTCAGGTGATGCTGTCGATGATTTAGGGCTGTATTTAGAGTTTTTACCTGCCGAGACACAAGTTCAACATAGCAATTTAAATTTCAGTCAATTAGACAGTTTAGCAACCGTAACGAATGCAGATCAGCGCACCGAATTAGCTTATCAATTTCAGCAATTAGTTCGAGCTAAACAGCATCCTTTTAATGTATTACCTAAAGCAAAAAATGCTGAAACCCAATGGTCTGGCTATTGGAAAGCAGCCGCGGTTGTTTTAGTCGCGGTTATTTTCGTACAGTTGACCTACGATGCATTGCGCTGGGCGAAACTGAGAAAAGTGGCAGATCAGACTGCGGTACAAGCGATTGATCAATATAAATCATGGTTTGGTGAAAATAGCCGTGTGACTGAGCAAAATATCAAAAGCCAATTTGAAAGCCAGTTACGTATGAGTAAACTCGGAGATACTGCCGCACTTTCTTTGCTAAGTCGTGTTGGGCCGATTTTGATGCAAAAGCAAATTGTGGCGCAACAAGTTAATTATGCGGATTCCACTTTGGCAATGTCACTCAAAGCCAAGTCTGCCGATGATTTACAAGCCTTGACACAACAACTCAATCAACAAGGTTTTCAGGCGGAATTGGGCAATGTGCAAGCAGATAGTATTGGTGCAGTTGGAATGGTGAAAATTAAATAATGAACGCATTTACTGGACTACAAAACTATTTCGATCAAAAGTTCGAAGCCATCAATCAATATTTGCAAAGTTTATCTGTGCGTGAACGCGTTATGGTGATTGCAACTGCTCTGTTTGTAACAGTTGTAATTATCGGTGCAGCATTGTGGAAAATGCATTCATTAGCAGAACAGCAGCAAAAACGTTTAAATGAATTGAAAGATTTAACCGTATGGATGCAAAGTAATGCAGCCACCATGAAATCTGCCAATGACCTTGAACTATCTGTTGCAGATAAAATCCAACGTACCGCACAACAGCAAGGGCTTGCGGTTTCATCTCAACAAAATGGTGAGCAAATCCAACTGGTTGCTGAGCATCAAAACTATTCAGTATTGGCAAATTTTTTAATGCAATTGGCGCAAATGGGGATCAGTATTCAAAAAATGGATATGGTTTCTAGCAATAATCAGATTAAATTAACGGCGACAGTCGAATAAGCGCAGTAAATAACCCTATGTCAAGCATGGTTTTTTACTGAGCCTACGCCTATAATACCGCTACTTGAAAATCAGTAGATTGTGATTGGTATGTTATATTCATTGGCTCGTCCTTTGTTGTTTGCATTCGCACCAGAGCGTGCACATGAATTAACACTTTCCATGCTTGATACAGCTCATAAATTTGGATTAATGCGCCAAAAAGTCGCATCTAAACCTGTCACTTGTATGGGAATTCAATTTCCAAATCCTGTCGGTTTGGCTGCTGGCTTAGATAAAAATGGTGCGCATATTGATGCACTTGCTGCATTAGGTTTCGGTTTTATTGAAATCGGTACAATTACACCGCGCCCACAAGCAGGCAATCCACAACCTCGATTATTCCGTATACCAGAAGCACAAGCCATTATTAACCGTATGGGTTTTAACAATGATGGCGTTGATCGACTGATCGAAAATGTCAAAGCATCAAAGTTTAAAGGTATTTTGGGTATCAATATTGGTAAAAATGCCGATACGCCTGTGGAAGATGCCGTTTCAGATTATTTGATTTGTTTAGAAAAAGTTTATCATTACGCGTCATATATTACGGTTAACATTTCTTCGCCAAATACTAAAAATTTGCGTAGTTTACAAAGTGGCGATGCACTAACCGAATTATTACAAACACTCAAAAATCGTCAACTTGAACTGGCTCAACAATACCAGCACTATGTGCCTTTGGTTTTAAAAGTTGCACCAGATTTAACTGCTGAAGATATTGAATTTATTGCTGCTCAATTATTGCAATTTAAAATTGATGGGCTCATTGTCACCAATACTACGCTCGGCCGAGATGGGGTAGAAAACCTACCAAACGGTCAGGAAGCAGGTGGCTTATCAGGTGCGCCTGTATTTGTTAAAAGTACCGAATGTTTGCGTCAGTTTGCCAAAGTCCTTGATGGGAAAATTCCACTCATTGGTGTAGGAGGGATTTTATCGGGTGAACAAGCGGTTGCAAAACAACAGGCAGGTGCGAGCTTGATTCAGGTTTATAGTGGACTGATTTATACAGGCCCAACTCTTATCAAAGATTGCATTAATGCGATGACTGTGTGAAATGAATACGCTTGATATCATTATCCTGATCATCTTGCTCATTGGAGGATTGAACGGTTTGCGTCAAGGACTGATTAAAGCGTGCGCGAATTTGGTCGGATGGATTCTTGCATTGATCATTGGTGCGAAATACGCCGTGGTCATGGCACCAGCGATGAGCAATTTAAGCCAAGATCCTGTGGTGCAAAAAATTGCTGCTTTTGCCTTTATTGTACTGGTCATTGTCGCTTGTACATGGATCATTTCGGCAATTCTTAATGCGCTCTTGAAAAGTTTGAAATTGGGCCCATTAAATCGTTTAGCAGGTGGTGCTTTTGGTTCACTCAAAGGGCTACTGATCGTACTGATTATTATGCAAGGTGTCGGACCTTGGGTGAATAGTTCACCGCACTGGAAACAGTCTAAATTAGTTCAAATTTTATTGCCTTATGCGCCATTGGCAAGTCAATATTCCAAAGACGCAGCAAATCAAGCCTTACATCAAATGTCATCTGAAGGGGCGTTACTTCATCGCCCTTCAACTGATCTGAATGAGTCTGAGCAAGCATCGGATAACGAGCGTGCTTCTGATCATTCAACTCAGAATCCTTTTTATTAATTAACTGCTAGCTTGTCGCGAGGTCGTTATGTGTGGAGTTGTTGGAATCGCCGGTAAATCACCAGTGAACCAAATGTTGTTTGATGCCTTGACCATGTTACAACATCGGGGACAAGATGCAGCAGGCATAGTGACTTGCCATCAAGGGCGTTTATTTCTTCGTAAAGACAATGGCATGGTGCGGGATGTATTTCATACTCGCCATATGCGTGCTTTACTTGGAAACTACGGTATTGGTCATGTGCGTTATCCAACCGCAGGCTCATCAAGCAGTGCCGAAGCGCAACCGTTTTATGTGAACTCGCCTTATGGGATTACCCTTGCGCATAACGGCAATTTGACTAATGCAGTTGAAATTCATGAAGATTTGTTCAAAACTGACTTACGTCATATGAACACAGATTCAGACACAGAAGTTTTACTGAATGTGTTCGCGCATGAATTACAAAAAAGTGGGACTTTAAACCCACAAGCTGAAGATATTTTCCATACCGTGTCTCGCGTACATGAGCGTTGTAAAGGCGCGTATGGCGTAGTTGCTATGATTACAGGGCATGGTTTAGTTGGCTTCCGCGACCCAAATGGTATCCGTCCATTGGTTTATGGTTCACGAGAAACAGCACAGGGCATTGAATATATTATTGCTTCTGAGTCAGTTGCAATTACCGCATTAGGTTTCAAAATCGAACGTGATATTGCACCTGGTGAAGCGATCTTTATTAATTCCGACGGTGAATTATTTGCAAAACAATGTGCGGTAAATCCAGAATATCGCCCATGTATTTTTGAATATGTTTACTTTGCACGTCCAGATGCGACCATTGATGGCATTTCAGTCTATAAAGCTCGCTTAAAAATGGGCGAGAAATTGGCAAATAAAATTCTTAAAGAATGGAGTGCAGAGCACGATATTGATGTCGTTATTCCAATTCCAGATACCAGTCGTACTTCTGCGCTCGAATTGGCAAATATACTCGGCGTGAAATTCCGAGAAGGTTTTATGAAAAACCGTTATATCGGACGCACGTTTATTATGCCTGGTCAGCAACAGCGAAAAAAATCGGTTCGCCAAAAGTTAAACCCAGTCGAACTTGAGTTCAAAGATAAGAATGTTTTATTGGTTGATGACTCGATTGTACGAGGAACGACCTGTAACGAAATTATTCAAATGGCACGAGATGCAGGTGCGAAAAAAGTTTTCTTTGCTTCTGCTGCACCAATGGTGAAATATCCAAACGTGTATGGTATTGATATGCCAGCTAAAACAGAGTTAATTGCTTCGGGTCGTTCTGTTGAGGAAATTCGAGAAATTATTGGTGCAGATCGTCTTATTTTCCAAGATTTGGAAGATTTGAAAAATGCAGTTCGTACCAGTAAAGTGCCAGAGTTACGCGAGTTCGATTGTTCTGTGTTCGATGGCGTCTATGTTGCGGGTGGCATTGATCAAGCGTATTTAGATAATCTTGAGAAAACACGTAACGATACAGCTAAGAAACAGGCTGATGGTTATATTGATGTCAATATTGATGCCGCATCTGTTGATTTAACTGGAATTCGAGAAGAGTAATTTCACTCAATTTTAGAAAAGCGGGAATTTCCCGCTTTTTTATTTTATGATAAGTGCATATCTAAGTTCCCATACAGAAACAATGTAATAAGGATCATTTACATTGAAAGAAATTAGCCATTATTTAATTGAAAATAAAAATATTGCATGGTCAATAAGCTTTTGTTGCCTCGCGATATTGCTGACGATTTTTATTCTTAATTTAATTTTAGGTTTAGTGGTTCATTTCTTTGATTATGCCCAGCCGATTTGGTGGCATACGCTGAGTCCTTATTTTGTCGGCTTATTAGTCTTTATTTTTATTTGGTCAGTGAGTGCCGAACTTTATATTTTACGCAATGGTGGGCATTCACTTGCGAAACAGTTAAAAGCAAGACGTCTGGTTTTAGATGAAAGCACACCAGAAGAAATTATTGCTTTAAAAGTCGTTGAACAAGTTGCACAGAGTTTTAAGCTCGAAACGCCAGCCATCTATATATTACCTGACGAAGTCGGCGTAAATGCTTTAACCGCAGGTTTTTCCTCGCAAGATATGGTGATTATTTTAACTTGGGGCGCATTACAGAATTTAGATGAAATGGAACTGTATGGACTGCTGAGTTATGAGTTCAATCAAATTTTATCGGGCGAAGCGGTTGAAAATACTAAACTAAAAATTTTATATAGTGGCTTAACCATGTTTAGTCAACTGGGCAGTAAGTTGGCTCAGGTTGGTTATAATCCACAGGCGAGTTCTTATAGGAACAAATTTGAAACTTTTTTCATTGCAATTGGTGGGGTTATTTGGCTGACTGGAAGTCTTGGAACTTTGATTACACGAGCTATTAAATATTTGACCTTAAGTAGCCGAACTTTTCACAATGACCTCAAAACTCAGCAATTAATGAAAAATGATACCAATATCCAAACTTTATTGCGTATTTATGTGCATCATTCAGGTTCGCAAATTCATAGCGCATATTCTGAATCAATTTCTCATATGTGTTTTGCTAACTCGCTAAGTCCACAAAGTTGGATGAATATTCATCCAAGTATTAAAGCTCGTATATTCGAACTTGATCCGACTTTGTTGCAAGATCTACAATTAGAAAATTTAAGAAAACTTCGTAGCCGTCCGTGGTTTGGTTTTTTCAGCACATTAGAAGAGTCAGGTGATGTTGCGATGGTGTGGAGTTCTCCGCAACCTTTGCCATTATTACGATTATCACCGATTAGCTTTGTCTTAAATGATGCTATCAAGCCTTTAAATTCCGACATTCGAAAAAATAAAAATCGCCCTGAACTGATTCAAAGAGCGATGCAAACCGCAACGGGCTCTCGTGAAATAATGGTTGCAATTTTAATGATTCGTCAGCATCGTGAATTTATTCCTCAAGATGCACCAGTCAGCCATGCCATTGTGGATTCATTGTTGAATTTAGATGGGCGAATTCATGTGCAAATTTTCCATGATGCATGCCGTAATATTGGTCATATGCCAAACAGCATTGCACGTCAGTTTTTAACTAAATTGGCTTGTATTATTCAAGAAGATGGTGAAGTTGGATTACTCGATGCCTTGCTGCTTGAAACTGTCAAATATGAGTTAAATCTGATGCCAGCGCATTTACCGACTTCATTTGAAGATGTGAAATCACAAATTGTACATCTGATCGATGCCTTACTTCATGTGCAGCAAATGAACAGTCCCAATCAACTTGATGTTCGTGAACGTTTTCTGGAAAAATTTCTGACGATAGAGGAATTGTACATCTATGCGGATATTTCAGATGAACCCTTCGATTTAGCTGAAATTTTAAATGATATTTCAGGGTTGTTATTGCGTGATCGCCTCAATATTTTGACCATTGCTGAACGCTGTTTATGGAGTGATCGCATTATTACCCAAGATGAATTGGATGTTTTGGAATTGTTGTATTGGCGTTTTGGCTTTGAATCACAAGAGGTGGTGACGCAAATGCAAAAGAAAAATAGCACGATGATTAATTAATACAATTTCATGGAAATAATTTTCATTAAATGGTTACGTGACAGTCATATCAAACAACAATAATTCAGGTTAAGCTTGCTTTTTTGATCTTCTATTTCGCTGTTTTTTTTGAGTAAGTTATGGAACATATTGAAATTTTTAAAGCATTATTTTTAGGCTTTATTGAGGGGCTGACTGAGTTTTTACCCATTTCAAGTACAGGGCATCTAATTCTTTTCGGTCATTTGATTGATTTTAAGTCAGATGATGGTCGTGTGTTTGAAGTTGTTATTCAACTTGGTGCAATTTTGGCGGTCTGTTGGCTATATCGACAAAAGATTATTGGTTTAATTAAAGGGTTATTCAGCGGTGATGCTGAAGCACGCCACTTTACCATTAGTGTTTTAATTGCTTTTTTCCCAGCGGTAATTATTGGCATATTAGCCGTCGATTTTATTAAAAGTGTGTTGTTTAGTCCTTTAGTCGTCGCAGTAGCGTTAATTGTGGGCGGCTTAGTCATTTTTTGGGTGGAAGCAAAACAATTCGAACACAAAACCACGGAAGCCACCCAAATTAGCTATAAACAAGCTTTTCTAGTCGGCTGTGCGCAATGTGTGGCGATGATTCCAGGCACGTCACGGTCTGGGGCAACCATTGTAGGTGGTATGTTTTCTGGATTATCACGTAAAGCTGCAACAGAATTTTCTTTTTTCTTGGCAATGCCAACCATGTTAGGTGCGGCAACATTTGATCTTATTCGCAATGCAGATGTATTGACCCAAGACAATATGTTGAATATTGCGGTTGGTTTTGTGGCAGCATTTATTTCAGCTTTATTGGTAGTCAGTGCGTTGGTTAAGTTTGTAGAAAAGCATACTTTACGCGTGTTCGCATGGTATCGGATTGTACTGGGCATTATTTTATTGTTTATATTCCATTAAAAGTGAAAAAAACACTCATCAGCAATGGTGAGTGTTTTTATTGTCTTGTATTAAAAGCATTAAAAATAAACAAAAAATTATAATCTTGCGTTATATCTATCTTTAATACATAAAATTTATGGGCGAATGATGACCAAACATTATGACTATATTGCGATTGGTGGTGGCAGTGGCGGGATTGCATCGGTTAATCGTGCTGCAATGTACGGGAAGAAATGTGCTTTAATCGAAAAATCGGAAATTGGTGGAACTTGTGTCAATGTAGGCTGCGTGCCGAAAAAAGTCATGTGGTATGCAGCGCACGTAGCAGAGACCATTCAAAAATATGCGCCTGATTATGGCTTTAACAGCAAAGTTGAATCATTTGATTGGGAAACACTGATTAAGAATCGGCAGGCTTATATCGAAAGAATTCATCAATCCTATCAAAATAGCCTAAGTAAAAATCAAGTTGATCTGATTCAAGGCACGGCTCATTTCATAGATCAAAAGACCATTGAAGTAAACGGTGAACGCATCACAGCGGATCATATTTTAATTGCCACAGGAACACAGCCATCAGTACCTGATATAGAAGGAGGTGAACATGGTATTGACTCAAATGGTTTCTTTGAATTAGAGGCATTACCAAAAACTACCGCTGTCATCGGATCAGGTTATATCGCGGTTGAATTGGCTGGCGTTCTCAATGCATTAGGTTCAAAAGTTGAACTTTTTATCCGTAAAGATTTGCCCGTACGTCGTTTTGAGTCGTTTATCAGTGAAACCTTATTAGAACAGATGCAAGCTGATGGCATAGTCGTACATACGCAAGCAACACCTAAAAAAGTCACTAAAAATGCAGATGCTTCGGTAGTGCTACATTTAGAAAATGGTGCAACGCATCAATTCGATTGTCTTATTTGGGCAACGGGACGAGAACCAAATACCTCACCATTACAGCTTAATAATGCCAACATCCAATTGGATAAACGCGGTTATATTCAAGTGGATCAATATCAAAATACCTCACAATCTGGTATTTATGCCGTTGGTGACATCACAGGAAAAGTCGAACTGACTCCTGTTGCAGTCGCCGCTGGACGACGTTTAGCCGAACGGTTATTTAATAACAAACCCAATGAATATTTGGATTATGACAATATTCCAACCGTAGTTTTTAGCCATCCGCCGATTGGAACAGTTGGTTTAACTGAACAAGAAGCCATCGAAAAATACGGCAAAGACGCAGTGAAGACGTATAGTTCATCCTTTACCTCAATGTTTAGTGCTGTGACACAACATCGACAACCGACAAAAATGAAACTGGTGTGTGTAGGCAAAGAAGAAAAAATTGTCGGGATTCATGGCATTGGTTTTGGCATGGATGAAATTTTACAGGGTTTTGCCGTAGCTTTAAAAATGGGCGCAACCAAGAAAGACTTTGATGATACCGTTGCGATTCACCCCACTTCGGCAGAAGAATTTGTGACGATGAGATAGAGCGATTATCCATGTATAAAAAGGACGTTCTTCAAACGTCCTTTTTAATTACGGATTAAAAGAGGAAACCTATTTCAACTCACTTGAAGATTTCCCCAATTCACGACGGGCAATAATCAACTGCTGAATCTGCTGCGTACCTTCAAAAATATCAAGAATTTTTGAATCACGTGCCCATTTTTCCAAGAGTTCATCTTCGCCATAACCGACGCTTGCAGCTAACTCCACACATTTTAGAGTAATGTCATTACCGACACGTCCAGCTTTGGCTTTGGCAATCGACGCTTCTTTGGAGTTCGGCTTTTTATTGTCCGCCATCCATGTTGCTTTTAAGGTCAATAAACGTGCAGCTTCCCATTCAGCTTCCATACGATAAATTTGTGCAGCCAAATTCGACGTTTGTAGATAAGGCGATTTGTAGTCCGCATCCAATTGATCTTTAAAAATCTCTTTGATGCGCTCTAACGATGCTTTAGCGCAACCAATCGCCATAGCAGCAACCAATGGGCGGGTATTGTCAAAAGTTTCCATGACGCCTGCAAAACCTTTGGCAACGTCAACTTCAGCATTCCCCAATAAATTGGCAGCAGGAACGCGACAATCAATAAAGCTAATCACGGCAGTATCAGAGGCTTTGATGCCTAATTTATGCTCTAAACGCTCTACTTTCATGCCTGCTGTGCCTTTCGGTACAACGAATGATTTAATTGCAGCTCGACCTAATTTTTTATCAAGTGTTGCCCAAACCACAACAGAGTCAGCACGTTCGCCTGATGTAACGAAAATCTTCTCGCCATTCAGAATATAATCATCGCCGTCTTTGGTCGCTGTGGTACGAATCGCGGCTGAGTCTGAACCACAACCTGATTCAGTAATTGCCATTGCCGCCCAAGTGCCTTTGAAGCGTTCAAGTTGTTCGTCATTGGCAACCGCAGCAATTGCCGAGTTACCTAAACCTTGACGTGGCATAGACAGCAATAAACCTGTATCGCCATAGCACATTTCGATGATACTCAGCGCAGTCGACATATTGGTACCATTACGATTACCTTCATTGTCACTCTCGCTGCGATTGCCTGCACCTGCAGCGCCAGCATTCATACCTTCGCCGCCTTCGTTCATGCCATCGACCAAAGATGCCAACATGTCCAATTCTTTTGGATAAGCATGTTCTGCTTTGTCATATTTACGAGAGACAGGGCGTAATACATTCAATGCCACTTCATGCGCTTGATCGACCAGCATTTTGAATTTTTTAGGATTTTGTAAGTTCATGGTTTTATATCCTCAGGTCGTCAATTAGGCATGTAAGCCAGAATGTAAAATTGCAGTCGCGCGAAGATCACGATACCAACGTTCTACAGGATGCTCTTTGGTAAAGCCGTGACCACCTAAGATTTGCACGCCATCTGTGCCAATTTTCATTGATTTTTCAGCGCACAATAAACGAGCAAGATACGCTTCACGATGGAACGGTTGACCAGCTTCTGCAAGGCTTGCGGCATTTAAAACCAACATACGCATTGCATCAATTTCAATTGCCATATCTGCAATCATGAATGCCACACTTTGACGATGAGAGATTGGCTCACCAAAGGCAGTACGTTCGTTGGCATATTTGATACAGTAAGTTTTGATAGCATCACAAGTACCAATTGCCATCGCACACCACATCAGGTTGCCTAGATCGACAAATGCACTGTAGTCAAAATCAGCATCGCCCAAAGGCACAGCAGGGGTTTGGTTAAATTGCAAACTGACAGTTTCAGTGGCTTTTAGACCCATTGCAGGATTGGCTTTGATTGAAATAGTTTCGTTGGATTGAACCACGAAAATGTCGGGCTGACCGTTAAATTCAGCACTCACCAAAAATAAATCGGCATGTTGACCTAAAATCACGAGAGATTTTTCACCTGTAATGGTGAATTGACCATTAGTTGCTGTGGCTTTGGTTTTGAGTTGGAAAGGGTTAAAAGCAGGCGTTGTTTCCTGAAATACAAAGGTGGCTTTTAGTTCTGTATCTTCAGCAAAGCTATTCAAATAGGTCGATTGAACTTCAGTTGATCCCCAGCGTGTAATCGCATTGATGACGCTAAAAGTGCTGAGTAAACCAGCGGTTAAACTAAAATCGCCTTTGGCTAAACTTTCTGCAATCAACACATTGCTGACCACACTTTGTTCTGCCGCCACACCACCTAAAGCTTCAGGTAGCGCGTAATAATTCAATCCTAAATCAGTCAAATGTTGCCATAGATCTGCGGGAAATTGCGCATTGTGATCGGCGTCATGTGCAAGCGTATATAAAACTTCTTGCGCGAACTGTGACATCGCGTCACTGGTCATTTGCTGTTCTTCAGTCAAGCTCAGATCAAATAAGTTTTTATTGCCCTGACTCGGTAAGCGTTGTTTATCAATAGATTGTGGTTTGAGTGCTTTTTGAGTTTTAGTTAAAACTTTAAACCCTGTTTTTGAACCTTGATATAAAGATTTTTCTACAAATTTACGTAATTTTAATTGATCTAACATTTCGCTTCCTGCGAGTTTTGTGATCAACGATAGCCCGAAACCTTGAGCTTTATTCATCATATTCGACATGATTTATCCTTGGGGATGATTGTTAATTTATGCTGACATGCCTGATATGGAAAAACTATGTCTTGTTTGACGTGTTTATTTGTTAAAATTATTGCATATCATTAAATCTGTAATTTCGTTAAATGTTTATTTTTAAATGAATTAATAAATTTTTTTTAAAATTTTAATAAAAAAAATTGACCAAAATGACAAAACAGATTGGTCAATTCATATGTATAAATTTGGCCTAAGCAAACTGATGAATCATTTTTCGAACATTTGTTTTGGCTTCAATCACCGTCATAAAAGTATATGCCCCGATGAATTTTCGGCTAATAAACATAAATTCTTTGGGGGGAATTGAAAAATAACGAGAAGCCATAGATTGCGCTGCTTGCTGCATCACGCGACTATGCAGTTGGCTTTTTTTCCAGTCGTAACGGTCTTGATCATCCATCACACCTGTCGGCATATCAGGATTATTACTTGGATGACTAAATGCTTCGGTCGCTATGAGGAATACATCTGCCATACCCGGTTTAACTGTTTCAGGCATCGCATCGAAAAAGTCAAAACCAGTCATGGCATTAACCATTGCAGTTTTATCATGTGCATAACCGGCATGAATTAAATTACGCGCGACATTCAGTAAATTTTCATCAAATCCGCGAATTGCGCCAAAGTCGAGCAAAACGATTTTGTCTTTTATTTCTTTACCATTGCCTAAACGAACCAAATAATTACCAAAATTTGGGTCAGTTTGCATTTCACCCCATTCAAACAACTCACGTACTGCAATTTCTATAGAGGCTTCACCAAGTTGATTGCGTCGTTCTTGTGGTAGGGACAGCATGACAGGGCTATTCACTGGAACGCCACGTTCAAAGGTCATACACAGTACTTTATCGGCGCAGTATTCATCCACAATGTGAGGAACGATATAACGCGGATCATCTTTTAAACGTGCTGCAAAACGCCGTGTGGTAGCAGCTTCAATGTCGTAGCTCACTTCACGGTGCATCATTTCGCGCACTTCATCGAACCATTGGTCAAATTCGCGCGTTTGCGGAACCATGCGGGTGAGTTTGAGCATATTTTTAAATAGATTCATATCTGAATCTATTGCTTCAGCAACACCTGGATATTGGATTTTTAAAACGATTTCCAAACCGTCCGATTTACGCGTTGCCCGATGGACTTGTGCTAAAGAAGCCGTACCAATTGGTTCGTGGTCGATGGTCAGATCATCCAACTTGCTCCCGAGCTGGGTTTGCAAATGGGCTTTGATGACTGGCCAATCTAAAGCAACAGTTTGATTATTTAGAGTGTTCAGGGCTTGCGTAATTTCTTCGGGTAAAAAATGTTCGCCGTATAAGGCCATCATTTGCCCAATTTTTACAATTGAACCTTTTAATTTTCCTATTTCAGACACTAAATAATGGGCTTGTTCCGCGGTGGCTTTCTTGCGTTTTTTTTCTCTTTCTTCTTCATTGGAAAACATTGAAGCAGCATTTGCAGTTGCCCAACGTGTGCCAGCGAGTAGTGACGCTTTGGCAATAGATAAGCGACGATCTGTAGATGAGGTTTTTAGATGCTTAAGCTTATCGTTCTGATCTGACATGAAAGAAAAATCCTATGCTGACATCGAAAGGGAGAAAGCCCAGCCTTAAATTGTAGTGGATATTACAGCGTTTGCACGTATTAAAAAAGTTCAATTGTTTGAATTATCAGTCTAAATTTGTGTATTACATCACGATTCAATTCATTCAATGATCGAGTTTTATTGCGCTGAGCTTAAATTCTAAACAGGATTTTTAGCTTCGATTTACGTATCAATGCAGCACGATTGCTATGAATATGCTTTATCAACATGCGTTTGACTTGCGCATGATGAAAGCCGAGCGCATGTGCTTTTACAATGATAAGACTGGGTAAAGTGAAGTAAAAATATTGCGTATCTTCTAAGGTTGCTTCTGTAAAAATTGCTTCGTCGATTAAAGTCTGTCTTAAAAATTCTTTTTCAGCTTGTACAGACGCCGTGGACTCATCTTCCCAATAACTTTGACGCATTGCCATTAGATTATTATGTTTATAGCTCATTCGAATTTTTATCCATAGCATGCGTTGTATATCTTTTAAAGATATAGGGGAGTGGTGAGGATTATCAAGCGATATCGCAGGTTTAAATCTTTCAATCCGCCATGAAGAATTCGGAAATGCTAGACTATTGATTGTATTAAACTACCAATTTCTTAAAGATTAGCCATGACACCAGCTTGCAAGTTATTAGAAAAAAACAAAATATCCTTTTCCATTCATGCCTATGAACATGATGTAAATGTGAAAAACTTTGGCTTAGAAGCTACAGAAAAGTTAAATTTAGCTGTCGAAGAAGTGTTTAAAACGCTTTTGGTCACTGACGATAAAAATCATTTTGTTGCGATTTTACCTGTGAGTCATCAACTTAATCTTAAAAAAGTTGCGGCTGCTCTTGGCTGTAAAAAAGTACAAATGGCGAACCCTAAAGATGCAGAGCGTTTAACTGGTTATTTGGTCGGAGGAATTAGTCCACTTGGACAGAAGAAACGATTGAAAACAGTCATTGATGCAACTGCGCAATCACTTTCTAAAATATATGTTAGTGGTGGTAAGAGGGGGCTGGATATTGGCTTATGTCCACAAGATTTGGCAAAGGTATTACAAGCAAATTTTTTAGATATAGTGGATGCCTGAGCCTATTTTCTTAGGCTGTAAATTTTTATTCCAACTTATTTAATTCATTCAGAAAAACAATTAGAACGATAAAATTGATTAAAATATTTGATAATGAGAATTATTCTCTTTTGTATTTTTACTGAACAATATATTGGTTAAAATTATAAAAATCAATATCTTGAATTGATTGTGTTAATTGTGTGTTTGTAATTGATATTATAAATGATAATTATTATCATTACGTAAATCTTAAATATGGCTTGTTCTGTATTTTGGACGTATTTAGACCTTAGAACATTCAATAAATTAACACTTTATAGAGGAAACCGTCAGATGCAATCACTTGCCAATCGGTTGGCGATACAACATTTCGTCAACGCATATACGCAAGAAACTGGCAAAGGTTATTTGCTCCATAAAAATCAACAAACTTCTACACAGCAAGCGTTTAGCCAAGGTTTGACGCTGTTATCTCTCCCGATTCATTCTATCCAAGCACAATGTTATTTCCCTTTATCTTATGTGAGTCGTGTAGGGCGGCATCGCGTAGCGAATCTTCCGCAAATTATTATCCAAGGGCAAAGTAAGACATTCAGTCCAGTTGCGATTGTCGGGTTATTGCTCGAAGAATTAGTTTCAGAATCTTCAATTCCTTTGGATGCAGCATCTCTAGTCGAAAAGTGGATTCAAAGTCGTGATGCCTTGCAACAATTTTTAGTGCAACGTGAACATGAATTTGATGATCTGATTAAAGCTGGGCAAAGTTTTATCGAAACTGAGCAAGCTTTGATTTTGGGGCATAGCATGCACCCCGCACCGAAAAGTAGAACAGGTTTTGTGCATGAAGATTGGTTGAAATTTTCACCTGAACATAAAGGCAAAACTCAGCTGCACTATTGGTTGGTTCATCAAGACTACATTGCTGAAGGTTGTGCCACAGATGAAAGTATTTCAAGTCAGCTCAAAACTGCTTTGCAGTGGTATCTGTCTGAAAATGATCTCAATTTATTGAAGACTCATACTGAATATAAATTATTGCCATTGCACCCGTGGCAAGCGCGTTATCTACACGGTAAGTCTTGGTTTGAACGTTTGAAACAAACAGGGCAGTTGATTGATCTAGGCTTACGAGGTTGGCAATTTTCGCCAACGACTTCGATTCGTACTTTGGCAAGTTTCAATGCGCCGTGGATGGTGAAACCGTCGCTTTCAGTGATGATTACTAATTCAATTCGCGTCAACTTAGCCAAAGAGTGTCATCGTGGTGAACTTACGCATCGGTTATGGCATAGCGATTTGGGTCAGAGCATTTTAAAGCAATGTCCAACATTAAAAGCAGTCAATGACCCCGCTTGGATTGCGCTACAGATTGATGATGAAGTGGTGAATGAAAGCATTTGTATTTTCCGCGATCAACCATTTCATCCGCAACAGCAAGTCACCTGTATTGCATCTTTATGTCAGGATCACCCGAATAAATCGTTAAATCGTTTTAATGCTTTATTTGCAAAAATTGCCAAAGAAAACCATCGGAATGATTTTGCTGAAATCGCGTTGGATTGGTTCAATCAATTCCTTGAAGTCAGCCTGCAACCGTTGATGTACGTTTATCATCGTTATGGTATGGCATTCGAGTCGCATCAGCAGAATGTGTTATTGGAACTGGAAAATCATTTCCCTAAAACCTTATGGCTGCGTGATAACCAAGGTTTTTATTATATTGAAGAATTTGCAACTAAGATTTTGCAAGCCCTGCCTGAACTGAAAGAAAAAGCCTTTGCCGTTGGCCCTAAAGATTTTGTCGATGAGCGTTTTAGTTATTATTTCTTTGGCAATACCTTGTTTGGCATCATCAATGCCATCGGAGCGACAGGTCATATTTCTGAAGATGAACTGCTTGAGCATCTAAAAGGTTTCTTGCAGCAGCAATTACAACAATATCCTGAAAGTACCTTATTACAAGGCTTATTGTTCAATCCGACTTTGCCCTACAAAGGCAATTTGCTCACACGTTTACATGAGTTAGATGAGCTGATTGCGCCTGTCGAAAATCAATCGGTTTATGTGCAACTGCCAAATCCACTGCGTATTTCTCAGAAGGATGTCAGTTATGCTTGATTTTATTGGCATTGGTTTAGGGCCATTTAATTTAAGCCTTGCCAGTTTGCTACAGAATAAAAGTACATTGAATTATGTGTTTTTCGAGCAAAAGGCACAGTTTGACTGGCATGCGGGCATGCAATTACCCAATACCGTGTTACAAGTGCCGTTTATGGCGGACTTGGTGTCGATGGTTGATCCGACCAGCCCCTTTAGTTTTTTAAATTATCTACGTCATCAGCAGCGCTTATATAAGTTTTATTTTCTGGAGCAGCCACATATTCCACGTTGTGAATATAACCATTATTGCCAATGGGTAGCGGAGCAACTGGATTGTATTGAATATCAATCACGTGTGTTGAAAATTGAACCGCAAAGCGTTGGCTTTAAGGTTTTGATTGAATCGGATGGCGTTCAGCAAAGTTACTTGTGCCGTCATTTGGTGATTGGTAGTGGCAATACGCCGCACCTCCCTGAATGTTTGGCAAAAGTTCAAAAACAATTGCCTCAGCAATGCCTACATTCAGCCCAGTATATGACCCATGCCACGACAGATTTAAAGGGTGATGTGGTGGTGCTTGGGTCTGGTCAATCTGCGGCGGAAGTGTTTGTTGATTTGTTTGATCAGCAGCAGGATCAAAATCAGCAATTTGCTTTGCATTGGTTGACGCGTTCGCAAGGTTTCTTTCCGATGGAATATGCACCACTCGGCTTAGAACACTTTAGCCCAGACTATGCACAGCATTTCTATGATTTGTCCGTGCAACAGAAACAGCAGCAATTGCAGCAACAAGCCTTGTTGTACAAAGGCATTAGCGCAAAAACCATTCGAGAAATTTATCAGAAACTGTATCACCGAAGTATTGCAGGGCAACGTTTAGAAACTAATTTACATAGTCAGTGTGATTTGAAAGATGCAGAAGTGTTGGATAGGCAAAAAATCCGTTTGCACTTTCAACATCGTGCTACAGCACAAAATTTCCATCTCGATTGTGATTTCCTTGTGGCAGCAACAGGTTATGTCACGCCTGATTTTGAGTTTATGCAACTGCTGAAACCATATATTGAATTTGACCACAAACAACGTTGGGAAATCACCGAAGACTATCGTGTTGTGCACCATCTGAACGGCAATATTTTTGTGCAAAATCAGGAAATGCATAGTCATGGTGTTGGAACGCCTGACTTGGGACTTGGAGCGTATCGTGCAGCCACGATTATCAACCAACTTGCTGAACGAAAAATTTACGACCTAGCTCAACAGCCACAAACCTTTCAGCATTTTAATCTCTCGCAAAATCCTAAAATTTGCTTGGTCGATCACAATGACGATTCAGAAGATTGTCTGTGTGAAAAAACCGAACCTAAAAAGCATTCGATTTTAAAGAAAATAGAAAATTTGATTCCAACACTCGCAAGCAATCGTCGTGCAAATACGCGTACGAAAACTGCTGCTGTGCATCCAACTTATGAGAAATTGATATGAACTTTGCCACTTTGAAAATTAATCAACAACAATGGCGCGCCGCAGGACAACGCTTGATTGAAATGGCGATTGCAGAGTTTCTGTATGAAGAGATTATCGAAGTCAAAGCCTTGTCTGCTGGGCATTACCAGTTAGATTTGGCAGATCGACGTTATCAGTTCCAAGGTCATCCGTATTTATTAGGGCATTGGCATATTCAAGAAGGTTCTGTGCGTGATCTGACTTCTGAACAAGCGAATCTGCCTGCTTGGAACTTGCATGAGTTTATTGTGGCAATGGCGGATAGCTCCAATGTGAAGCCATTTACCAAAGCCTATCTCATTAAAGAAATGAACAATACGTGGTTAGCAGAAGCGCATTTGTTTAACCAAGCTCGCTTGTCTAGCCATGCGGTTTTGACTGAGCCGCATTATAAAGTTGAAGGCATGTTACGTGGTCATCCTTGGCTGATTATGAGCAAAGGGCGTATGGGCTTTGGCTATGATGATTATTTAACTTCTGCGCCTGAACTCTCGCCTGAAGTGAAAGTGCTGTGGTTGGCGGTACATCGTGACCTAGCCGAATTTCGAAGCACTACGCAATGGGATGCAAATTCGTTATATCAACATGAATTTGATGCAGATGAATTGCAGCAGTTCCAAAACATTTTGCAAGCCAAGAATCTAAATGCTCAAGACTACTTTCTAATTCCAGTACATGCGTGGCAATGGCATCAATGGTTAGTGCCAACCTATGCCAATGAAATTGTCGATCAGAAGATTGTTGAGCTAAACATTAGCCAAGATAGCTTTGTGCCGATGCAGTCAATCCGCACGCTATGCAATACATCAAACACACAACGTCATTACATTAAGTTGCCTGTCAGTATCTTTAATACTGCGGTGTATCGTGGATTGCCTTCCAAACGAAACCTTGCCGCGCCAGCGGTGACTGCGTGGTTAAAACAGATTCATCAGCAAGATCAAGATTTGCAAAAAACAGGTGTGATTTTCTTGGGTGAAGTTGCGACTTTGACCATTCATCAACCGTGTTTTGACCGAATCGAAGGCGCACCGTACCAATTTAAAGAATTGTTTGGCTGTTTATGGCGTGAAAGTGTCGACCGTTATGTCGATCCGTCACAGCAAGTTATGTCACAAGCTGCATTATTACACCGAGATATTTCAGGTCAATCCATCCTGAGCGTACTCATTCAAGCATCAGGTTTGAGCCCAATTGAATGGTTGGCGCAATTTGCTCAAGTTAGCCTCAGTCCATTGTTGCTTTGTTTATATCGTTACGGCTTAGCATTTTCTCCGCATGGTGAAAACACCATGTTGGTACATGAAAATGGTGTACCGAAAGCAATGGTATTAAAAGACTTTATTGATGACATTAATTTGGTCGATCAAGATTTTCCAGAGTTGGCGCAGTTACCACCTGAAGCGGATTTATTGTTGCGTCATGAAGCCGAAGACTTGAGCCACTTTATTTTCACGGGTTTGTTTATGGTGCATTACCGTTATATCTGTAATGTGTTTTTGCAAGATTATCCTGAATATTCGGAACTGGATTTCTGGCAAACCATTTCAAATACCATTGTTGAATTTAATCAGCAGCATCCTGAATTGGCTGAACGTGCTGAAAAATTTGCCATGTTACGACCAACTTACACCAAAATTTGTTTGAACCGTGTGCGTTTATTTACCACCAGTTATAACGATGAAGCCGAACGTCCTGTTCCTGTATTCCTAGACCCAATGGCAAACCCAGTTAGTCCGCAAACTTTGTCTGAATGGTCAATTCAACAAACAAAATTTAAAGCGGGCTAAGCCTCATTAAATAACCAACCCATCCCAACCTTCCCCTTAAAAAAGGGAAGGAGATAAGGTGTGATATGAAAACAATTTCCCAGCAATTACCCGATTACTATGAATACCATGAGAATGGGACGCAATATTATTTACGCCAAGTGCAATATCCACAAGATATTCCTTTATTGCATCAATGGATGCATGAACCGCACGTCATACCACAATGGCAATTGAATAAATCTGAACTCGACCTACACGTTTATTTCGACAAGATGTTGGCAGATGACCATCAACGTTTACTCATCGTTGGCGTCGATGGCAAAGACGTGGGCTATACCGAAATTTATGAAGGCAAGCGTGATCGTTTAGGTCGTTATTACGAGGGTGATGACAATGATCTAGGCTGGCATTTATTGTTTGGAGACAAATCGGTTTTTGGTAAAGGTTATTTACGTCCGACCATTCGTTTATTGAGTTTTTATATTTTTGAAAATTCGAAAGCGATAAAAATCGTCGGCGAGCCAGATCATACCGTAAAACCTTATGCCGCCGTGGTCGAAGAAATGTGCTACGAGAGCCAGCGTCTCATCCCTATGGCTGAAAAAACTGCCATGTTGTACTTCTGCTTCAAAGAAACCTTCTACCAAAAGTTTGGCGAATATCACCAAGCATCACAACAACAGCTCGCGAATCAGCTAGCCAATATCTTGAGTGTTACATGAGTTTATCAATCAATGAGATGCACATCTTAGATATGCGTTTTTCTGCGCAAGTCTCAGTGGCAGAGTTTGAACAATGGCTAATGCATATCCAGCACTATTTCGAGCAAAAACGGAGTTTTGTGTTGATCATGCAGACAGATGTTGAAACCGAATTTCCAGAAGAATATCGCGCCATTCAAGCCAAATGGTACAAGCAATATAAGCAAGATTTTTACCAATATTGTTTAGGATTTGCTCGTATTGCACAAGATGAAGTCGATCGTATTCGACTAGATACGCCTGCCTTGCGTAAAGCTTGGCACGTACCTTATTTCGTCAGTTTGAACAATGCCGATGCTATGCAATGGGCTGTGCAGAGGTATCTATGAATCAGCAACTCAAACCTGATCGTTTGCCACTGAAATCTGTATCCGCCTTGAGTCTATCAGTTGTGGTGGTGCTGTACCTTGCACATGCCTTGCCTTTATATTTTTATAATGTGGCATTGCCGACGATTTTACGCCATCAAGGCGTGGATTTACGTTGGATTGGTATGTTATCGCTGCTGTATATCCCGTGGGCATTTAAGTTTTTTTGGGCACCTTTGCTGGATCGTTTTTACCTAAAGGCATTGGGTAAGCGCAAAACTTGGCTGCTGTTTACCCAAATTGCTTTGGTGTTAGGCGTGGTGGCTTTGGCACTCACCCAATTTGATTATGGACTTGGTGTTTTTGTCATCGTCGGGTTATGGATTTCCACTTTTGCTGCAACGCAAGATATTGCCATTGATGGTTATACCGTCGAAACCTTTGCTGAGTCGGAATATCGTCTCGGAAGTATGGCGCAAAGTATTGGCGTTGCGCTCGGCAGTATGGTCGGTGGTGCGGGCACTTTATGGCTGTATCAGCTTTATGGTTGGCAAACGGCTCTAATGTCTTTGGCAGCAATGACGGCATTGACCATGTTTGCTGTTTTCCAAATCAAAGAAAAATCTAGCGCAGAAAAAATTGCTAAACAACCGCCGAGTCTAATTCGAGCTTTTAAACGCCCTGAAATGTTATGGGCTTTGGCATTGATTGTCTGCTATCGCGTAGTTGAAGCACCGGCTATGGCAATGCTGAACCCAATGTTGATTGATCAGAAATGGTCATTGGCACAGATCGGTGTCCTCATGTCAGTGATAGGTGCAGGAGTCGGTCTATTGGCAGCGGTATCTGCTGCATTCTTGTTAAAAAAATTAGCTGCAACTCAACTGTTAATTTGGGCTGGTTGGGCACGAACCTTGATTTATGCCTTGCTCGGTGCAGCTGTTTTACTCAGCTGGTTTGATCAGTGGCGTTTACTACTGGGTGTTTTTGTCGTGGTGATTTTAGCCATTCGCTATGTCGCCATGACTTCGCTATACGCACATTTCATGCACACCAGTTCAAAAGAGCAAGCAGGCACAGATTTTACCATTTTGGTCTGTTTCGAATTATTGGTTTATTTCATTGGCGGGGCAATGTCAGGTTTCTTGGCAAAAGCTTTGGGCTATGGAAATTTCTATCTCATTTTGGCTGCCGCATCTGTACTAAGTGTCTTACTTAGCCAAGTTCTCATCCACAAAGCAAAACAAACGCAACAACTCAACTAGGGGTTCATTCATGAAAGTTCTTTCACTTTCAACATCTTTCACACTTTTAAGTTTAGCGATCAGTGCTCAGCTCTATGCGCAAACGACTGATACAGTACCAGCTGTTCAAGTAACGACGGTGGCAGAAAGTCAAAATCCAGTAAAACTTGCACCCATTGTGGTGACTGCAACGCGTTCAGCACAAAGCATTGCTGAAATTGCTGGAACGGTACAATCCATTGAACAAAAACAAATTGAACAACAAGCAGCGGCTGGGCGAAAACTTGCTGATATTTTGGCTCAATTAGTTCCATCTTTGAGCCCAAGTAGTGGTACCACCACCAATTACGGTCAAACCATGCGTGGTCGTCAGGTGTTAATTTTGATTGATGGTGTGGCACAGACAGGTTCTCGTGATGCGGCACGTCAACTGAACAGTATCAGTCCAGATTCGATTGAAAAAATTGAAGTGGTGTCAGGCGCAAGTAGTATTTATGGTTCAGGTGCAACAGGCGGCATCATCAACGTTATTACTAAAAAAGCAAAGAATGATGGTTTAAGTTTTGAGTCGAAAGTTGGTGTAACGTCTGGCGATAATTTTAGAAATGATGCACTTGCTTATGAAGCTTATCAATCGGTTGGATTTAATCAAGGCGACTGGAATGGTTTCTTAGGTGCGGGTTATACCAAACGTGGCGAAATCCAAGACAGTCATGGTGACCGTATTGGGCCTGAAATTGCTCAAACAGATCGTCAAGATACCGAAACAGTAGATGTCAATGGACGTTTAAGTTGGCAATTGACCGATAAGCAAAAGTTGAGCTTGGGTGCGCAATATTATAATGACCAACAAGATTCGGAATACGGCCCTGATTATGGGACCAATTTTGCGGTTTTCCTTGGTCAAAAACCAAGTCTAAAAGCATTAAAAGGTTTTGAAATTGATGATCAACCCTTTACCAAACGCTATGCGGTCAATGCGCAATATCAAAATACCGACGTATTGGGTCAAGAACTGAATATTGAAGCTTATTATCGCAATGAAAAAGCAAGATTTTATCCAACACTTTTAGCGAACTTTATTCCAGCAGGTTATTACTTAGCTTACCAATCAGAATCTGATATTGATGTTGCAGGACTTCGTGCAGCAATGACTTCAAAGTTGAATCTGGCAGATCGTGATTTAAAATTGAGCTATGGTATCGACTATGACCATGAGCAAGACAAGCAAACAGCCGATCTATATAGCTTTAGTAATAACGGCTTAAAATATAGCAATACAGGTCGTAGTTATGACTTTGGCCCCGATGCCACCATTAAAAACTTGGGTGTATTTTTACAGGGTAATTATGATCTAACTGATGCTTTAAATGTCCAAGCAGGTATCCGTCACCAACGGATTGAAAGTGATACCACTTCATTCAAACCAACGCTTCCTGCGATTCAAGGCGACATCACGGGTCAAGCTGTAGGTTCTGTCGCAGCTGGCTCAGTTCAACATGATAAAACCTTATTCAATTTAGGTGCGGTGTATCAGCTTAATGATCAGCAGCAATTCTTTGGTAATTTCTCACAAGGGTTTAGTTTGCCTGATATTCAACGTCTATTACGTGATGTTTCAGCAGGTTATGTCGTGCGTTCTGAAAATGTTGATCCGATTGCGGTCAACAACTATGAATTGGGTTGGAGATTGCAAAGCGATCAAGGCGTAAATTTAGGCTTGACCGGATTCTATAATACCTCTGATAAGGTGGTGCAATTTAAAGCAGACCGTTCTGTGACCGTCGCAGATACAGATCAACGTGTTTATGGTGTAGAAGCCAATGCCAGTATGCCTGTATTAGAGCAATTCAATGTGGGTGGTACATTGTCTTATACCCGTGGTCAATTTAAAGATGCAGCTAATTCATGGCGTGAATTGAATGCATTACAAGTTTCACCAGTGAAAGGTACGCTATTTGGTGAATGGAACGATGATCAAGGCAATGGATTACGTGTTCAGATGCTGGCAGTTAAAGGTACAGACAAAGCCTATCAAGATGCATTGGTGGCAAAATACGATGCTAATGTACGTCCAAATGCTGCGACCAAAATCAAAGGCTATGCGGTGATGGATGTCATTGCCAATGCGAAGGCTGGGCCTGGTACGGTCGGTTTTGGCGTTTATAACGTTTGGAATACGGAATATAAAACCGTATATAGCCAAGCGGCGGAAGCTGTATATGGTGCAATCTCAAGCTTACCTGCACAAGGTCGTACTTATGGGTTGAGTTACACAGTCAAATACTAATCCTACCAAAAGGCATCTTTTAGATGCCTTTTCTTTTTGATGATGACAGATATGCAACGTGATTTTAAACTTCTTGCTTTTGCCGCTTTAATCAATGGAACGTGTTTTTCCATGATTTTGCCTTTACTAGCGCCGTTGACGCGCCAATTACATTTGTCTGAGTTTCAAGGCGGTATGATTGTTTCAGCAGGGGCAATTTTTATGGCAATTGCCTCCATTTGGATGGTCAAACAAAAGAACAATTATTCATCGAATCAGCTGGTGCAATATGGATTTTGGGGAATGACGTTCACTTGGGCGATATTTACCTTTATTTTATACTTAGGTATTCATGCACTTTTGCCCACACTGGTCATTTTTCTTTTGTTGGTATTCAGCCGAGCATCAACAGGTGTGTTCATGGCTTTACCACAAATTGGTTTACAAAGTTATGTAATGACACAATCTAGTGAAGTAGACACTCGTACAAAGAACATGGCTTTATTGGGTGCAATGAACAGTTTTGGAATGATCATCGGGCCATTTGCAACCTCTGTTTTATTATTTGGTGGTTTACTATTTCCGATGTGGATCGCTGTTGGAACATTGGGGATATTAAGTATTGCGCTTGCCATCATTTTTAATCAAAAAAACAATATTCAGCACAACTTAGTCGATCAGCAAAAGAATGATCATGAAGATGATCAATCTATTCTAAAGCCAAGTTTTATATGGCTACTGTTAGGTTTTTCAACCTATATCGCAATTGTCACTTTAAATATGACGGCTGGATTTTATATTCAAGATAAATTTGGTTTAAACAGTCAACAAAGTGCAATGTATTTTACGCAATGTATGTTGGTCGTGGGCGTGAGCCTTGTGTTAACACAGCTTTTAATTGTGAAATTTTTTAAATTTAAGATACAGAGTTTAGTCCTGATTGGCATATCCACCATGATTTTAGGGCTACTCATTTCTTTGTACGCACCAACAATCATTATTTTCCAAACGAGCTATATTGTTTATGGAATATCAGTTGCTTGTTTATTGCCTGCTTTTACCACGGGTGCAGCACAAGCAGTATCTGCACAAGTGCAGGTCAAAATGGCAAGTTATTGCACTACAACTCAAGCCATAGGATTAATCGTCGGGCCATTGCTCAGTACGGCATTATATCAATCTGCTAATTACTTACCTTTTGTTTTCTTACTCATCGCCAACATTTTATTGGCAATCTATTTTCTGTGGAAATTTATGTTCAGTACAAAAGTAATATCAACACACATCATTGCTGAGTAAATAAAACCCAAATTGATAGATTAGTTAGAAATCGACATTTAACTTCTTTTTTTTTAAATCAGTTAGAGACTTGTCGATTGTGCAAAAACGGTCAAACTGCCATACTATTCAACGAACTAAAACTGTGAGGTGTCACGCGTGATTGCTGTTGGTATTGTTGGTGGAACAGGATATACAGGTGTTGAATTATTACGCCTACTACTTAGACATTCACAAGTCCAAGTACGTTTACTGACCTCACGTACAGAAGCAGGAAAACGTGTTGCCGATATGTTCCCAAATTTACGTGGGCATACCGATCTTGAATTTTCAGACCTAGACATTGAACAGTTAAAACAATGTGATGTGGTGTTTTTCGCAACGCCGCATGGTGTGGCAATGAAACATGCGGAAGCACTTGTAGCTGCTGGAACAAAAGTGATTGATCTGGCGGCGGATTTTCGTTTACAAGACCTAGCTCAATTCGAAAAATGGTATGGCATGCCGCATAGCTGTACAGATCTTTTAAAAGATTCGGTGTATGGCTTAACTGAATTAAATCGTGAAAAAATCAAACAAGCTCAAGTCATTGGCAATCCAGGTTGTTATCCAACCACGGTACAACTTGGTTTAGCGCCATTATTGAAAACGCAAGAAAACCTCATTGATCCGAAAAGTATTATTATTGATGCGAAATCAGGCGTTTCAGGTGCAGGGCGTAAAGCTGATCTTGGGATGATCTATAGCGAAAACGCGGATAATTTCAAAGCTTATGGCGTTGCAGGACACCGTCATCATCCTGAAATTGTAGAAGCTTTAGAAAATATTTCAGGGCAAAAAGGACAGTTCGAGCAATTACTATTTGTACCGCATTTAGTCCCAATGATTCGCGGCATGCTCAGTACAATTTATGTCGATTTGACTGAACAAGCCCAACAGTTAGATATTCAATCGCTATATGAAAACTTCTATAAAAATGAACGTTTTGTAGATGTAATGCCTCCGAAGAGCTCGCCTGAAACACGCAGCGTTCGTGGTGCAAATGAATTACGTATTGCTTTATATCAACCTCAACCACATAAATTGATAGTCTTGGTCGCACAAGATAATTTAGTCAAAGGTGCGGCAGGTCAGGCTGTTCAAAATATGAACATTATGTTCGGTTTTGATGAAACTACTGGTCTGGAAGGGATTGGTTTATTACCATAAAAAACGCTTTTTTACTTCACACCCATTTAAATTTCGATTTAAATGGGTGCTTTGATGTAGTACATAACGATAGAGAAGATGATGGAAAACGCTGAACCTACGATTTCACCTGAAAATTCCGTGGAAAAAAAGCAATTCTTAAAAACTAATTTACCCTTAATTATTGCGGCATTCCTATTGGTAGGAAGTAGCTTTTTAATTGGCTATACCGTTGGGCACCGTCAAGGTTTAACAGTTGTTGGCTTCGATGCCGATGCTGAACAATTAGTCGAAGTGGTTCAAAAGCAAAAGACTGCGCTTGATTCCGTCACGAAAAGTTTGAATGCTGCGGTGCAAGAACGCGATATGGCTGTCGGTAATTCAGATGAGTTATTTAAAGCGATTAATCTTGCCAACGATGAAAAAGTTCAATTTGAAAGCATGAATACAATTTACCGCGATATTCTACGTGAGCGCGGTGGATTAAGTTTAACTGTTCAAAATTTAGCGATTAAATCTTTACCTGAAAACTCATTTGAATACCAAATTGATTTAGTTCAAGTCAGTCCAGGTAAGCGCCGTGCAGTCGGTTCAGTCGAATTACGCTTAATTAAAGACAGTGAAATTTTAGACATTCCTCTGGAAGATAAAAACTTTAATTTCGATGACTTTGAGCGTTTAACTGGTCGTTGGACAATGCCTAAAGGCTTTACTCCTCAATTCATTGAAATACGTGCAACAGGCTCAGGTACGCCTGTAATTAAACGTTTTAGCTGGCAACGCGGTAAACCTGTAGATGCGAGTTCTGCCTTTGTGTCAGAAATTCCTCAAACTGAAGCTAACGCTCAATAATTTAACTTAAGAATTGATTATGCAAAGATTTAAACGTCAAATGAATTTAACTGCTGTGAAAAATTCTTTTCATCAATCGGGTTATGTTGATTGGCATTTGAATCCACGTATGAGCGATTTACCGCATGAAGATCATGAGGGTGAGGTCGTTGTGCAAACGGCTCACCCAGAATTAAAACGACCGCCATTGTATGCAGTCGTTTTAATGAATGATGATTACACTCCAATGGATTTTGTAATTGAAGTTTTAGAACATTATTTTTCGATGGATTTTGAACAAGCCAGCCAAGTTATGCTAACGGTTCATTATGAAGGAAAAGGTACAGCTGGTATTTATCCACGAGATATTGCCGAGACTAAAGCCAATCAAGTGAATAACTATGCACGATCACAAAGCCATCCATTACTTTGTTTGATCGAACCTGAGCATGAATAAAGCAACGCTTTATTCATGCGCAAGACGAACAGCTCTGCTGTGAGTAGTAGTAAAAAGCAACGCTTCTTGCGGAATATATTCCTCAGGCGCAAGACGAACAGCTCTGCTGTGAGTAGTAGTAAAAAGTGACGTTTTTCGATCAGTAAAAGAACAATTATTCTTTTGTAACTAAATTTTTACAACATACTTAATTTTAAATCTTGACCAGCTGCTCAACTAATGCTAACTGTAGAATATGAAGCAAAGTGACAGTGAAATGTATAGTAGATAACGTTTCATGGTCCGAGTGGATTAGGTTAATTTCAACTCTAACGAAATGTCTAGCACAGAGCTTAGAGTACAAGATATAAGGGGGTTACATGCTTAGTCGTCAATTAGAAGTATCGTTACGTTTGGCTGTTAGCATGGCTCGTCAAAAGAGACATGAATTTTTGACAGTTGAGCATTTGTTGCTTGCCTTACTGGAAAATGATTCAGCCGTTAATGCCCTTAAAGCATGCGGTGCAGATACAGTAACTTTGCGTAAAGAATTAGAAGAATACGTACAGCAACATACTCCAAAACTTGATGATAATAGCGAACAAGCCCCACATCCGACCGAGAGTTTTGACCGAATTTTGCAACGTGCAATTTTCCATGTTCAATCGAGCGGTGGAGATCGTACTGTAGAAGGCGCTGATGTTTTAGTTGCGATGTATTCGGAAAGAGATTCTTTCGCTGTTTATTTGCTTAAACGTCATCAAATTAACCGTTTAACCTTGACTCAATATCTCTCACACGGCACACGTAAAGACGAGATTCAGGTTGAGGAAGAAGTTGAAGATATTGACGGAGAGAGCGCAGCATCTGCCAACTCTGGGCCTTTAGAGCAATACACGCTGAATTTAAATATTGAAGCGCAAAAGGGTAAAACTGATCCTTTAATCGGTCGTGAAAAAGAAATTGAACGTGCGGCACAAATTTTATGTCGTCGCCGTAAAAATAACCCACTTTTGGTAGGCGATCCAGGTGTAGGTAAAACCTCAATTGCTGAAGGTTTGGCTTGGTTAATTGTAAATGGTAAAGCACCAAAACCACTTGCCACTGCTGAAGTGTATAGCTTAGATATTGGTGCGCTCGTTGCTGGGACAAAATATCGTGGTGATTTTGAAAAGCGTTTAAAACAGCTTTTAAATGCCTTGAAAAAGAATCCGAATGCGATTTTATTTATAGATGAAATTCACATGATCATCGGCGCAGGCTCAAGTATGGGCAGCACTATGGATGCATCGAATTTAATCAAACCTGCATTAGCCAATGGTAGTTTACGTTGTATTGGCTCAACGACGTTCCAAGAATACCGTCAAGTATTTGAAAAAGATCATGCTTTATCGCGCCGTTTTCAAAAAATTGATGTCAACGAGCCTAGCATTGGTGAAACCATTGAAATTTTACGTGGTTTAAAAGGTAAATTTGAAGAATTTCATAGCGTTGAATATGAAGATAAAGCTTTAGTTGCTGCTGTTGAACTTTCAGCTAAATTTATCAATGACCGTTTTTTACCAGACAAAGCCATTGATGTGATTGACGAAGCAGGTGCGCAACGCCGTCTAAAAACTGAGGCGACGGATTCAACCATCTCTGTGGAAAATATTGAAGATATTATTTCTAAAATAGCCCGTATTCCTACGAAAACAGTGTCTAAAGATGACAAGTCAGTTTTAGAAAACTTAGAACGTGATTTGAAACGAGTGGTATTTGGTCAAGATGAAGCCATCACGGCATTATCGTCTGCAATTAAATTGTCACGTGCAGGTTTAAAAGCACCTGATAAACCTGTCGGTAGTTTTGTCTTTGCAGGCCCAACTGGTGTAGGGAAAACCGAAGTCACTAAGCAACTAGCCAAATTGCTAGGTGTAGAACTGGTACGTTTCGATATGTCTGAATATATGGAACGTCATGCGGTGTCACGCTTAATTGGTGCACCCCCGGGTTATGTTGGCTACGATCAAGGCGGTTTATTGACCGATGCGATTCATAAAAACCCTCATTGTGTTTTATTGCTCGATGAAATTGAAAAAGCGCATCCTGATGTCTTTAACTTATTGCTTCAAGTCATGGATCATGGCGCATTGACCGATAATAATGGTCGCAAGTCTGATTTTAGAAATGTGATTCTTGTTTTGACGACCAATGTCGGTGCAGAAAGTATTGCACGTTCAAGTATCGGTTTCACTGAACAAGACAACAGTAAAGATAATCAAGATGCAATGAAACGTGCATTCTCACCTGAATTCCGCAACCGTTTGGATGGTGTTATTCAGTTTAAAGCCTTGCCAACCACTGTCATCGAATCTGTCGTGGATAAGTTCTTAACCGAGCTGCAAGCCCAACTAGATGATAAACAAGTGGTACTTGAAGTTGATCAAAGTGCACGAGATTGGATGACCGCAAATGGTTATGATCGTTTGATGGGTGCGCGTCCAATGCAACGCCTTATTCAAGAACATTTGAAAAAGCCACTTGCTGAAATGATTTTATTCGGTGAATTGGCAGAACATGGTGGTAATGTTGCGGTTTCAGTGAAGACTGAAGATGGCAAAGAAGTTGGTTTAACGCTTGAAGTTTTTGAAGATCATATTAACCCGAGTGTTGAACCTGCTTAATGTTTGAATTTTCTATTCCAATAACCCAAGTACTTAAAGTATTTGGGTTATTTTTCATTACAGCGATTGCTGAAATTTTAGGTTGTTATTTTCCTTACTTGATTTTGAATCAGGGCAGGTCATATTGGTTGTGGATTCCAACAGCTATAAGCTTAGCCATTTTTGTATGGTTACTCACATTACACCCAGCAGCATCTGGTCGTATTTATGCAGCGTACGGCGGCATTTATATTTTTACTGCGCTGATGTGGTTGCGCTATGTCGATCAAGTCGCATTAACTCGATGGGATATCTTAGGCGGTTTCGTGGTTTTATGCGGTGCGAGCCTCATCATCTTACAGCCGCAAGGCTTAGTCAGATAAGATGAATCAAGCATTTTCATTGCAAATCAAAATCATAAGAAACTAACTTTTTTGTAATTATTTGGCTTGATGTGTAAATTTAATTTATTGATATTATTGGTTAAATTTAATTTATCTCATTTTATTGAATTATTTTAGAAAAACTTCTTGTCAAATGCCCAAATAGTGCGTACTTTAATGATTAGGCACATTATTTTGATATTTGAATAAAGATGTTAAAGCATACTGTAAACAACACCGCTTATTTTTATTTCTGGCAATACAATTAGTTGCCTATAGAGATTCGGGCAACATAAAGGTTGCCCAACCAGTTAATACCTGATCGGCAACCCCGATCAGGTTTTTTTATGCTTCAACATTTATCATTTTGGGAGAAATACCATGTATACATTGAACCTTTCATATTTTAGCAAGACTGCTTGGTTTTATTTTGCCAAAAAATCAACATCGCTTAGACCACACTTGCTCAAATAAAAGATCGGACTGCAATCAATCTCAGTCCAAAGGAACACATTATGAATGCTGTAAATACTGCTTTAAAACAACCACAGATTCTCATCACAGAACATGTGATTAGCTCGCCATCTCAGCTCAAAGCGCAGTATCCGTTGTCTGCTGATTTAGTTCGACAAGTCTCAGAACACCGTCAAACTATTCAGAATATTTTATCAGGGCAAGATAATCGTTTAATGGTGATTACAGGGCCTTGTTCGATTCATGATCCAATCGCAGTTTTAGAATATGCTGACCGTCTTCAACAATTACAAGAACAAGTGAAAGATCAGATTCTTCTGGTCATGCGTGCCTATATTGAAAAACCACGTACGACAGTCGGTTGGAAAGGTTTCTTATATGATCCAAATTTAGATGGATCATCAGATTTACAACTCGGTTTAGAAAAGTCGCGTGAACTTTACATTCAATTGATTGAGAAAGGTTTGCCAATTGCGAGCGAAATTTTGAGCCCAATGGCAACTGGCTATTTTGATGATGTATTGGCGTGGGGAGCAATTGGTGCACGCACCAGTGAATCACAAATTCATCGTGAAATTTCGAGCCACATGCCATACAGCATTGGCTTTAAAAACGGTACAGATGGGTCGATTCAGATTGCTTTAGATGCGATTCAATCGGCACTTCATAGCCATCAATTCTTAGGAATGACGCAACAAGGATTACCTGCAGTATTGCATAGCACTGGCAATCCACTACCACATTTGATTTTGCGTGGTTCAAATCATGGTACAAATTATGATTTAGCCTCAATTCAAGCCATGCATTTCAAGCATAAGCATTTGCCTGCTTTGGTGATTGACTGTAGTCATGGCAATAGTGGGAAAGACCCATTACAACAACTGAATGTTTTAAAGCAGATTATTGCAGAGCGTGCTGAATCAAAGGTACGTGGGGTAATGATTGAAAGTCATTTAGTCGACGGTAATCAAAAGATTTCCTGTGATATGACCTATGGTCAGTCGGTGACAGATGGTTGTTTAGGATGGGATAAGACTGAACAATTATTGTTAGACGTTGCTGATAAATTAAGACATTCCGCTTAAATATAATGATCACTTGTAGAATATTTTTCGACAAGTGATCATGCTTTGCGGCGAAAGTTAAAGCCCCACAAAATCAGACAAATACTTAAAATAGGCATCACCATAAAATAGCCTAAGTATTTTATAGATGGTTTTTGCTTTGAAATCACCGATAGGGACGGTTGGCTGGGGTCAATATAAATTTCAATCTGCTTGCCAACTGGATATGAATTTAAGATAGCTTGTGCTTGATCAAAATGACCAGCTCCCATATTAAAATAAGCAAATCGTGAAGCTTGGTATCTATGGTTTTGATAAAAATATTGATATTGGATATTCGGTGTATAAATTCCATTCTTTTGTGAACTGAGTTGCGTATGCGTAACGACAGCAGTTACAGAATGATAAGAGTTAGCTGCATTCGCTTGATTTAAAAATGAAGTAAATGAGGCATAAGTAAAATAAAGCGAGATCAGTAAAAATACGCCACCCGCAATAATCAAATCATAACGTCGAATACGCTGAGGATTGCTCATTATGAAGCTTTGTGGGCTTGTTTAAATAAGAAATTGCCAATCTCCTGACTAAACTTTCTCGGTTCAGTAATTAATGGCGTATGGCCTGAATGTTCAAAATACACCGTTTTTGAATTCGCTAGGCTATTGGCAATAATCGTTTGCCCAGTTTCGTTGTATAGCGTCGATTCACGACCAATAAAGAAGGTTGCAGGGCAATCTACTTGGCGAATTGCATCTCGATAATCTTCATCATGGTTTATATAATTCTCGACATACCAAAGTAAGTAATTTAAACGTTGAATCGGGAGGAAATATTTCTGCAAAGCGGGGCGTTTCAATGCCAATCTGACCAGTTTTACACTATAGGTATTACTACTTTGCAATTCGATAAAATCGCCCCATAAACTGACCAGCTTATAACGAATGTTACTTGGTAAATCGTTAAGTGTCGTTGCCTGTTTATTTTCAAGAAGAAGTGTTTGAATATCGAGTAGAAGACGTTTGAATTGAGCCTGCTTCTGTCCAAATAAACCATATTGCCAAGAATCATCTACTGTTAATTTTGGCGTTTGGTCGATATGTAAATAAGCTTTGAGTTTCTGTGCTAAACCGCCATGTTTCATGCCATGCATTGCGGTACTTGCGCCCAAAGAATAACCAATCAAAATAAATTGATCTAATTTTAATTGTTGAATGAGTGATGCGACATCATTCCAATGACTTGAAATCGCATCTATTTCAGGAATTGCACAGTTTTTTGAGCCGCCAAAACCTCGCCATTCAGGAATGATAAATTCATATTTATTACGATTTGCAAATAAGAAAGGAAGCCACTGCCAGCTTTGCATCCCTAATCCAGATAAAACCAACACAGGTTCACCTTCACCGACACGGCGTACAAATAATTTTTCCTGATCAGGCATGGTATAAAAAGGCATTATTTTTCTCCAATGTCAGTTTTAACGGCGAATTGTTTCAATTGAGGAATCACTTTTTCTAACCATTGCACCCATTCCTGTTCTTTAATAATGCCAAGTTCAAGTATCATTTTATGAATAAATAATACACGGTTGCTTGGTTGATGATCTTTAAAATCTTTATCATGAATGGATTGATAAAGTTCAAATTTTTCTCTGTGTAATACTAAATGTCGCTCTAACTCAGGCAAAATTGTGTTGCCGCCGAGTTGTGCTTCTGCGCGTAATCGAACCATCAAATCATCACGCAACTGCGCAGGTTCACTTTGTTGATCTATCCATGCTGCCAATTCAATTCGACCCAATTGTTCAACTTGATAGGTTTTCTTACGACTGTTGGATGTGTCTTGTTCTAAAGTGGATATCCATTCTTTTTTCAGCATCCCATTGAGTTCACGGTATATTTGCTGATGTGTTGCATTCCAAAAAAAGCCCATTGATCGGTCAAAACGACGCGCTAAATCAGAACCGGTGCTCGGTTTTTCCAATAAGCTGGTCAATAAAACATGGGCAAGTGACATAACCATCCAAAAAAATAAATTGTGACTATAAAGATTATGCAAAATGTTGCATAAAAATCAAATCTTGTTTATAAGTTTATGCAACAAGTTGCATTAGCAAGCAGAGTGCGAGCCAAAGGAGAAACCATGTCAGCTTATCCGCATTTATTAAAACCACTTGATTTAGGCTTTACTACATTAAAAAACCGTGTGCTTATGGGTTCTATGCACGTGGGACTTGAAGAAGCTCCTCAAGGTTATGAGCGAATGGCTGCGTTTTATGCAGAACGTGCAAAAGGCGATGTTGGATTAATCGTGACAGGCGGTATTGCTCCAAATGATGCAGGGCTAACATTTTCACATGCATCTAAGCTTGACAGTATAGAAGAAGCCGAAAAACACAAAATCATTACTCAAGCCGTACACGATGCTGGCGGTAAGATCGCCATGCAAATTTTGCATACAGGTCGCTATTCGTATCAAGCAGATATTGTTGCACCGTCAGCAATTCAAGCACCAATTAATCCAATCAAGCCAAAAGCATTAAGTGAAGACGAAATCCAACAAACCATTGATGATTTTGCCAATTGCGCCAAACTCGCTCAGTACGCAGGCTATGATGGTGTGGAAATCATGGGTTCAGAAGGTTATCTGATCAATGAATTTATCGCTGCTCGTACCAACCATCGTGATGATCAATGGGGCGGAAGTTATGAAAATCGGATGCGTTTTCCAATTGAAATTGTAAAGCGTACCCGTGAATTAGTTGGTGAAAACTTCATCATTATTTATCGCTTATCGATGTTAGATTTAATCGACGGTGGTTCAAATTTAGAAGAAGTCATTCAGCTGGCTAAAGAAATTGAAAAAGCAGGCGCGACAATTATTAATACGGGTATCGGTTGGCATGAAGCGCGTATTCCGACCATTGCGACAAAAGTGCCACGTGCAGCATTTACTTGGGTGACTGAAAAACTAAAAGGTACAGTTTCGATTCCTTTAATTACGTCTAACCGTATCAACACACCTGAAATGGCAGAGCATGTTTTAGCTTCGGGTCATGCAGATATGGTGTCGATGGCACGACCAATGTTAGCCGATGCTGAATTTGTGTTGAAAGCAAGCCAAGGGCGTAGTGATGAAATCAATACCTGTATCGGTTGTAACCAAGCATGTTTAGATCATATTTTCTCTATGAAAATTGCAACTTGCTTAGTCAATCCACGTGCATGTTATGAAACTGAACTAATTTTTAAAGATACAAATGCTGTGAAAAATATTGCAGTGATTGGTGCAGGCCCTGCGGGTTTAAGTTTTGCAACTTATGCTGCAAGTCGTGGTCATAAAGTTAAAATATTTGATGCGAGCAATCAAATTGGTGGTCAGTTCAATATTGCCAAAACTATTCCAGGCAAAGAAGAATTCTACGAAACCTTACGTTACTTTAAACGCCAAATTGAATTACAGCCGAATATTGAATTGGTACTGAATCATACCGCAACTTATGAAGAACTAAGCCAAGCGAATTTTGACGAAATTGTCGTTGCGACAGGTGTTACGCCACGTCAATTACAATTTGAAGGTATTGATCATCCAAAAGTATTAAGCTACATCCAAGTTTTAAGAGAACGTGTACCTGTCGGTAAACGTGTAGCAATTATTGGTGCGGGTGGTATTGGTTTTGATACCGCAGAATATTTAAGCCATGAGGGTGATAGCGGTAGTTTAAATCCTGAAAAGTTCTATGCGGAATGGGGAATTGATACCAGTTATGCGCATGTTGGTGGTTTAAAACAGCCTGAACTAGAAAAGTCTGATCGTGAAATTTATTTACTCCAACGCAAAAAAGCTTCTGTTGGAGCAGGTTTAGGTAAAACGACAGGGTGGATTCACCGCACAGGCTTGAAGCACCGTGATGTTAAAATGATTGCAGGTGCAAGCTATGACAAAGTCGATGATCAAGGTTTACATATTACTGTGGATGGCAACACCTCGATTCTTGAGGTCGATCATGTCGTAGTTTGTGCAGGTCAAGAGTCTTATACCGCCATGTACGATCAACTCAAAGCTGATGGTAAAAATGTTCACTTGATTGGTGGTGCAAAAGAAGCAGGTGAGTTAGATGCAAAACGTGCCATTCGCCAAGGTGCGGAATTGGCTGCGGTGCTCTAAATAATTAAAAGAGACATTTTTTCTAAGGAGAAAATGTCTCTAATTTGATGAATGGAAAGATCAATATAAGGACAATAATTATGACACTGCAAACAACACAACAATCTTTAGCAAAATGGCATCACATGATTCAAGCGGGCAACTTATCCGCGTTAAATGAACTATTAGATGATGCTGTGGTGTTCCGTTCACCAGTTGCATTCAAGCCGTACGAAGGTAAACAGGTGGTTTTCTTTATTTTGACCAATGTCATTCAGGTTTTTGAAAACTTTACTTATCACCGTGAGTTTTATACGGAAGATGGTGAAAATGTAGTGTTGGAATTTAGTGCAAATGTGAGCGGAAAATCATTAAAAGGTATTGATATGATTCGCTTTAATGAACAAGGAAAAATCATTGATTTTGAAGTGATGATTCGTCCAATGAGTGGTTTAGCTGCATTGGCTGAGAAAATGGGTGAGCGGTTTGCCAAGTATCAACCAAATTAAAATTTACAAAATAGCCTAAGTAACATTTGAATTTAAAATTAGGTCAACATTGAAATATGAACACATCAAAATTAAATAAAGTTAAAAAGTTGGGTTCAGAACTATTTGATAGGTTTATCGGTGCTGAACAACCTAAAATGTATTATGACCCGAAAGGGAAAATTAAAGACGTTTTGGAAAAATTGCCGCAACTTAAACAAAAGTACCGTCCGACGCCTTGGCTGAGCAATACGCATATCCATTTGCTTTATTTTGATCTTATTCGTAAGAAATCCATCAAGCTTGAATATGATCATATTGATCAACTCGCTATGCAGGATGGTGGTATCACCGCGATTGCATGGTATGGCTACAATCTTCCGCCAGAAACGCCGACTGTTGTGATTATGCATACGATTACAGGAACACCTGAAAGTATGCGAGAGTTGGTGAAAGACCTACATGAATACACAGGCTGGCGAATTGCTTTGTGTTTACGTCGTGGGCATGCGGGCTTGCCGATGCCAGTTCCGCGTATTTCACTTTTTGGTTCTACCAGTGATTTGAAAGAGCAAATTGCGCATATTCAAAAATTGTTTCCAAAATCAGCATTATTTGCGGTCGGCTCATCAGCAGGAACAGGACTGTTGGTGCGTTATTTAGGAGAGCAAGGTGTCGAGACACCATTCAAAGCTGCCTTTGCGATGTGTCCAGGTTATAATACCGAACTAAGTTTTCAACATGTTCATCCTTTTTACAGCAAAATGATGACTAAGAAATTGTTTAAGTATTTTATTTATCCCTATCAAAATACATGGAATCAGCTTGCTTCAATCGAAAAGGTTTTGGCGACAACAAACCTAGAAAGGTTTGAAAAAGAATACTTTGAAATGGCTGGTTTTCAGGATTATCAAAGTTATTGCCAAGCGATTAATCCAATTTACGTATTTGAAAATGTAAAAATTCCATTGATGATTCTCAATGCAGAAGATGACCCAGTCTGCTCAATTAAAAATTTAGAACCTTATAAAGATATAATTCAGCAAATGGAAAATATCGCAGTCGTAACCACCAAAAAAGGCAGTCATTGTGGTTTTTATGAAAATTTAACTGTGAAGTCTTGGGCTTCACGTTTAATGGCTGACTTCTTTAAAAACTATTAAATTGATAAATAAAAAAGCGCCGCTATTAAAGCGGCGCATTGGTATAGATTTTTTAAAACGAATTTAGTTAGCTAACGCAGGGGTCGCAGCGGCAATTGCAGCGGCAACAGCATCATCTTCAGTTTGCGCTGAATTATTGGCTTTTGGTGCTTCAACTTTTACAGGCTTTGGCTCTGGTTGTTCAGTTTGGCTTGAACTGGTATTTGAAGATTGATTTTGAGCAGGTTGAATTTCACGGCGAATTTCAGTTGTGGTATGTGCCGTTTCTTCACGCGTGGTTTCAATCACAGGCTCAAGTTGTACAGTCGTTGGGATAGATTCATTAGAATTACTATTTTGTGACTCAGATTCAGTTTGTGTGCTTTGCGTTTCAGAAGCTTGTTCTTGCTGATCTTCCGATTTTGGTTCTTCTTTTTTCACACAAGCCGTTAATAAAAGACCAGTGGCAAGTGCCGCACAAATTAAAAGTTTTTTATTCGCCATTGTTTCAACAACATCATTAAATAAAGTTGGTATGAATTATAACAGTAAAAGACTAGAAAAAAATCATTCGCTGATGTTCAGTTTGTTGAGATTTTATAAATGCGCTGAATTGTCATTTTGACCCAAAATAAATGCAGGAAAATCAAAAATAAATTCAAGAAGCATTAAAACTTTAAAGCACTTAATTGAGGAAATTGCAAAAAACGGCATAAAATTTTATAGAAAATGCTGATAGAATAGCCAGTTGTTTATAGTTCTTTGAATTGATGCGGTTTGACTTTGCTTTCTAGGGGCAGAGTGCAGTAAAATTGCCCAACATTGTAGGCCGATTTCGGCTTGATTGTACGAGAAACTTAATGACCCATTTTATTTTTGTCACTGGTGGTGTGGTTTCATCACTAGGTAAAGGTATTTCTGCTGCTTCTGTGGCTGCACTGTTGGAAGCACGTGGCTTAAAAGTCACGATGGTAAAAATGGATCCATACATCAATGTCGATCCGGGTACGATGAGCCCATTCCAACATGGTGAAGTTTTTGTCACAGAAGATGGTGCCGAAACCGACTTAGATTTGGGTTATTACGAACGTTTCTTACGTCGTGGCAAAATGACCAAACTCAATAACTTTACCAGTGGTCGCGTTTATCAAGATGTTCTCAATAAAGAACGTCGTGGTGATTACTTAGGTGGCACAGTTCAAGTTATTCCACATATTACAGATAATATTAAAGAACGCGTACTTCGTGCAGGCGAAGGCTATGACGTTGCGATTGTTGAAATTGGCGGAACTGTCGGTGATATCGAATCACTGCCATTTATGGAATCGGTACGTCAACTCATGGTTGAGTTGGGTCATAAACGAACCATATTGATGCATTTAACGCTTCTTCCTTATATTAAATCTGCTGCTGAACTCAAAACCAAGCCGACGCAACATTCTGTAAAAGAATTACTGTCTATTGGTATCCAGCCTGATATTTTAATCTGCCGTACTGAATACGATGTTGATGCAGAAACTAGACGCAAAATTGCACTATTTACCAACGTAGAAGCGCGTGCGGTGGTGGTGTGTAAAGACGCTCAAACCATTTACCAAATTCCACGAAATTTTTCAGAACAAAAAGTCGATGATTTAATCTGCGAACGTTTTGGTTTTAATGATTTACCACAAGCGAATCTTGAAGATTGGGATAATGTGGTCGAAGCATTACTTAATCCTGAATACACCGTTCGCGTTGCGATGGTCGGTAAATATGTTGAATTACCCGATGCATATAAATCGGTAAATGAAGCACTTTTACATGCAGGAATCAAAAACCGCGTTAAAGTTCAAATCGATTATATCGATGCGGAATCTTTGGAAGGCAATGATATTTCAGTGCTTGAATCTGCTGATGCGATATTAGTTCCAGGTGGATTTGGAGAGCGTGGGACTGAAGGCAAAATGCGTGCAATCAAATACGCACGTGAAAATAAAATTCCATTCTTAGGTATTTGCTTAGGTATGCAATTGGCGGTGATTGAATTTGCACGTCATGTAGCTGGATTGCCTGAAGCGACTTCAACAGAGTTTAATCGTTCAACCAAATATCCACTGATTGGCTTAATTACTGAATGGTTAGATGAGCGTGGTGAACTACAACAACGTAGCCTTGAGTCTGACTTGGGCGGGACTATGCGTTTAGGTGCACAGAAATCAGAATTGGTGGAAGGTGCAAAATTACGTAGTATTTATGGACAGGCTGAAATTACCGAACGCCATCGCCATCGCTATGAAATGAATGATCGCTTTATTCCAACAATTGAACAGGCTGGGATGAAAATTTCAGGTTATTCATCGGTGCAACATTTAGTTGAAACGGTAGAAATTCCTGAACATCCTTGGTTTATTGCGGTACAATTCCATCCTGAATTTACAAGTTCACCTCGAGATGGACATCCATTATTTGCAAGTTTTATTGAAGCTGCTAAAAATCAGCATCAACAAGCTGAGTAATGTCGGATTTAAATAAACTGGGAAAGTTTGAATGTCACAATTAAAACCACAAGAAGTTGTACGTTTAGGCGATATACAAATGGCGAATCATTTGCCATTTGTATTATTTGGCGGAATGAATGTACTCGAGTCTAAAGACTTAGCCTTTGAAATTGCTGAAACTTATATTGATATTTGCAAACGCTTAGACATTCCTTATGTGTTTAAAGCGAGCTTTGATAAAGCCAACCGTTCGAGCCTAAACTCATTCCGCGGGCCAGGTTTGGAAAAGGGCATTGAATGGCTTGCCGAAATTAAAAAGCACTTCAATGTACCTATTATTACCGATGTGCATGAACCGTATCAGGCAGCAGCTGTTGCAGAAGTAGCAGATATTATACAGCTTCCTGCATTTTTAAGCCGCCAGACCGATTTAGTTGAAGCGATGGCGAAAACTCAAGCCATTATCAATATCAAAAAAGCACAATTTCTTGCTCCACATGAAATGCGCCATATTTTGCATAAGTGCTTAGAAGCTGGAAATGACAAGCTGATTATCTGTGAACGTGGTTCGGCATTTGGCTACAACAATTTAGTTGTCGATATGTTGGGCTTCGACATCATGAAAGAAATGAATGTCCCTGTGTTCTTCGATGTGACGCATGCCTTACAAACTCCGGGTGGCCGTGCAGATTCTGCGGGCGGTCGTCGTGCACAAATTACGACTTTGGCGCGTTCAGGTATTGCCACAGGAATTGCAGGTCTATTTTTAGAAGCACATCCTGATCCTGAAAAAGCCAAATGTGACGGCCCATGTGCGTTGCGTTTGTCACAGCTAGAACCATTTTTAGCGCAATTGAAAGAATTAGATACCTTGGTTAAAGGTTTCGAGAAATTAGATACACATTGATGCTGTTACGCATCTCAATATTCATTAACTGAGGAATTGTTCATGAGCCAAATCGTTGACATTCGTGCACGTGAAATTTTGGACTCTCGTGGTAACCCTACCATCGAAGCAGACGTAATCTTAGCCTCTGGCGTTGTAGGCCGTGCATGTGCGCCATCTGGTGCTTCAACTGGTTCTCGTGAAGCTTTAGAACTTCGTGATGGTGATTCACGTTATTTGGGTAAAGGCGTTCGTAACGCAGTGAACAATGTAAATACGCTTATTCGTGATGCATTATTGGGTAAATCTGTCTTTGAACAAAAAGACATTGATAACACCATGATTGCGCTTGATGGTACTGAGAGCAAAGAAAAATTAGGTGCTAACGCCACTTTAGCAGTTTCTTTGGCTGCTGCGCGTGCTGCTGCTGATGAAAAGAAAATTCCATTGTTCCAATATATTGCAGATTTGCGTAACAATAAAATATTGACCATGCCAGTACCAATGATGAACATCATCAATGGTGGTTCGCATGCAGATAATAATGTTGATATTCAAGAATTTATGATTGAGCCTGTTGGCTTTACATCTTTTTCTGAGGCGTTACGTGCTGGTGCGGAAATTTTCCATTCTTTAAAATCAGTTTTAAAGAAACAAGGTTTAAATACTGCGGTCGGTGATGAAGGTGGTTTTGCGCCAAACTTACGTTCAAATGAAGAAGCGATTACCGTTATTCTTGAAGCAATTGGTCATACGGGCTACAAAGCTGGTTCTGACATTATGCTTGCACTGGATTGTGCATCTTCAGAATTCTACAAAAACGGTCAATATATTCTTGCTGGCGAAGGCAATAAAGCGTTCACAAGCAATCAATTTTCTGACTATTTAGCTGGTCTTGCAAATCAATATCCAATCATCTCAATTGAAGATGGTTTAGATGAGTCTGATTGGGAGGGTTGGAGCTATTTAACTTCAATTCTAGGCGATAAAATCCAATTGGTTGGTGATGATTTATTCGTAACTAATCCTAAGATTTTACAACGTGGTATCAATGAAAAAGTAGGTAACTCGATTTTGATTAAATACAATCAAATTGGAACACTTACCGAAACTTTAGATGCGATTTACCTTGCGAAAGAAAATGGTTATACCACGGTTATTTCGCATCGTTCAGGTGAAACTGAAGATTCGACCATCGCTGATTTGGCTGTAGGTACTGCTGCTGGTCAAATTAAAACAGGTTCACTGTGCCGTTCTGATCGCGTTGCAAAATATAACCAATTACTTCGTATTGAAGAATTGACCAATGCAGCGTATCGAGGTAAAGCTGAATTCAAAGGTTTAAAATAAGGTCAATTAGTCTATGTTAAACACTTCTAAGCATCTTTCTTTACAAAAGAAAGAAACTCTGCAAATTCATAATTCTATAGAATTTGTAGATGATCTTTCTTTAAGAAAGATGTAAGGAGTTTTTAATGTTAGAAGTTTTTCGATCTACTTCGAGTAAATTGATCCTGTTGCTTGTCACTGCTTTGGTGGCAAGCTTACAGTACCAATTTTGGCTAGGTGAGGGGGGATATTTCCCTCATCAGGCTTTAGCTCAACAAATTGTACAGCAAGCCGAAGTCAACACGGAGCTGAAAGAGCGCAATCGTATTTTAGCCGCTGAAGTTTTTGACTTAAAGAATGGTACAGAAGCCATCGAAGAACATGCGCGTTTAGACTTGGGGCTAGTTAAACCGCATGAAACATTTGTGCAAATGAGTACCATCAGTACCCATTACAAACCAATTTATATTGATCCAAATGCAAAGGTCGATACAGAGACCAATGAAAACCCAGACTAAATTATGGGCGGTTGTGCCTGCGGCGGGCTCAGGTAACCGTTTTTCTAAAACAGAATTAAAACAATATCAATCTATTCAAGATCATACTGTGCTTGAACATACCGTTAATCGTTTAAATACTTTAGATTTAGCTGGTTGCGTATTGGTAATTGGTCAAGACGACAATGTTGCACGTACACTAAGTTTCCAGAATCAAGATAAATTGCACTTTTGTGTAGGCGGGGTTGAACGAGTTGATTCAGTGCTCAATGCATTGATTTATTTGACTGGTATAGCTGATGATGACGATTGGGTGTTGGTGCACGATGCGGCACGTCCTTGTGTCACAGTAGATTGCCTATATCAGTTAGTGCAAACTGCTCAAGATACCAATCAAAGTGCAATTTTAGCGATTCCTGTACGGGACACCTTAAAACAAGTTGCTCAGCAAAATCAGATAGAAAAAACGGTCAGTCGTGAACTATTGTGGCAAGCTCAAACACCGCAAATTGCCCAATTAAAAACGTTAAAAAATGCGCTTGAGCGCGCCTTAGCGGATCAGATAATCATCACTGATGAGGCGAGTGCATTAGAATATGTAAACGAACCTGTGCAAGTGGTGCTAGGTCGTTCAGATAATATTAAAATTACTTATACTGATGATTTGGACTTAGCTCGATTGATTTTAAAAGCTCAAAATCAAAACTAATTTATCCATTTATTTCCTATTTTTAAAATAGCCTAAGCAAATTATAAATTACGACATTTAACCATAAACCTCATGAATCTAAATTCATGCTTTGTTAGGTTGAAGGAAGTCTTTTAAATGGTTATAAAAATGAAAAAAATATTAATCAGCAGTTTTATGGCACTTAGTTTGATTGGTTGTGCATCTAATCCTTCTAATTCTCAGGAGGATTCACAAGAAACGATTCGTTATGCGTCTAGTCCTTGTTTTGGCGCATGTCCAATTTATTCAGTTGAAATTTCTCCAACAGGAGCGGTGCATTTTGAAGGCAAGCAATATACTAAAGTCGTCGGTATTCGAGATTTAAAAGTTAATTCTGACGCATACAGAAAGCTTCAACAACAATTGAAAATTTATCGACCTGCAACTGGTACGAGTTTGAAAACAACGCAATGTGATCAAACCATGACAGATCAACAAAGTGCGTATTTTTCATGGAAGCGTTTAGATGGTACAGAAACCAATTTAAGCCATTACATGGGGTGTATTTCTCCTGCAAATAACAAACTCAATCAACTGATTCATGATTTACCAAAATTAATAATGATCGAAGATTTAGTACGTAGAAGCTAGTTTGAAAGACCGATCTAAAAATAGACAAAATGCACACGTGTGGTAATATAGCTTATAGACCTTATCCGTCGTAGGAGTCATCAATGACCGCTTTTACAATCATGCAAATGAGTATGCAAGAAGAAGATCATCTTCCAGAACTTGCTGTACAGGCATTTCGCAAAGCATTTGAAAAAGCTAGCTCATCCTCTACGGTTGTCTATGTCAAAGATGGTTTGCTACTAAAACGGTTTCCAACAGGTGAGATCGAAGTACTGCAAGATGTATCTTCATCTTATCAAGCGCTTCCTACATCACAGTTGATCTTTAAACGTAAGAAGAAATCAGCTGTCGTTTAAACGTATGCGTCAACCTCGGATTCGTATGTTTGCTGGTCCGAATGGTTCAGGCAAAAGTACCGTCAAAGATTATTTACCGCCTCGACGTATCGGGGCGTATTTAAATGCGGATGATCTTGAACAAGCCTTAAAGCAAACACAAATATTAGATTTAAAAACGTATCATGAACAATTAGATGCAGCTACTTTGCTTGCATTTCTCATTACTAAGCAGAAAAAAATTAATCAGCAATTAATCCCAATATTAAGTGATAAAGCTGAAATTCTATCAGCGCATCAAATTCGCTTTGCCAAGACAGATATAGATTCATATTTAGCTGCGCGTATTATTGATTTTATTCGGTTTGAATTTTTACGCTTAAAGATCAGTTTTACTTTTGAAACGGTCATGTCGCATATCAGTAAAGTTGAATTTTTAAAGACAGCGAAACAACAGGGTTTTAAGACTTATCTCTACTATGTCGCCACATTTAATCCTGATATTAATATTGCGAGAGTTAAATATCGGGTGAGTGCTGGCGGACATGCGGTTCCTGAACAAAAAATTCGTGATCGTTATTACCGCAGTATGAATTTGCTCATGCAAGCCGTTGAAAGTACTGATCGAACTTTTTTATTTGATAATTCTTCTGATGGTGAAAGAGCTGCTTTTTTAGCAGAAATAGAACAAGCTGAAATCCTTAAACTGAATCCTGAGATTGCTAAATTTCCCCTTTGGTTTATCGATAAGGTATTGTCAGAATTTTAAAAAGATCAAAAAATGAAACCGCTTTGAGTCATTTATATGCTTGAATTAGACATCGAAACCCATCCACTTACGCCATTCTTACCCCAAAATGCAAAGTTATTGATGTTAGGCAGTTTTCCACCACCTGAAACAAAATGGAAAATGAATTTTTATTATCCTAATTATCAAAATGATATGTGGCGTATCTTCGGGCTGATTTATTTTGACGATAAAGATTATTTCTTGGATGTTGCAAATAAGAATTTTAAGGAACAATTGATTCAAGATTTTCTGAATAAAACTGGAATTGGAATATTTGACACGGCGTATCAAGTGAAACGACTACAAGGCAATGCATCGGATAAGTTTTTAGAAATTGTGACACCAACCGATCTGTCAAAGTTACTGGAGCAAATTCCGCTGTGTCATAGCATCATTACGACAGGCGACAAAGCAACAGAAGCATTGATGCAACATTTTCCTGAACAGTGTGATAAACCAAAGATCGGTCAATCTGTTGCAGTGGATTATGCCAAACGACAGCTCAATGTGTATCGCTTGCCGTCTTCATCACGTGCTTATCCTTTGGCTTTAGAAAAGAAGGCAGCGGCATATCGACAATGCTTTGAAGAAATAGGATTGCTTTAAATGAATGAAAATTTGATCAATGACGTACCTAGTCCAATCGACTTACGCCTTTATGAAGATGCTTTAGAGTGGCAAGAGCAGGCGAATGTCAAACGTCCGTGGCGAAAAGATTTCTTTGATTATTATGTCAGTTTATTCAACAAAAAAATTGACCAATGTAATGTATTGGAACTAGGTTCAGGACCAGGCTTTTTAGCTCAACATTTATTGTCTAAACTACCTAACATTGAATATACAGCATTTGATTTTTCTGAAGCGATGCATCAGCTTGCACAAGATAAATTAACTGCTTCGGAACGAGCACGCGCTAAATACATTGTAGGAAGCTTCAAAGAGGCTGACTGGCAAATGGCTTTAGCGCAAGAATATGATTTTATTATCATTCATCAAGCTTTACATGAGCTTAGACATAAACACTATGCAACAGATTTTCATAAAATAGCCCGAACATTATTAAAACCTAAAGGTTATTATTTGGTGTGTGATCATTTGTGTGCGGCACATGCAATGCAAAATGATCAATTGTATATGACGAAACAAGAGCATTTAGATGCACTTGAACAGGCATCTTTTAAAACGATCAAGATGCCTTTGGAAATAGAAGGACTGTGTTTGTTTGAAATGTCTTTAGAGTAAATTTTCCATCATTTTGGGATATTTAATCCATCTAAAATCACTGATTTTGATGTCACGTACATGTGTGAATTCAGACCAAATTAACTGGCTTCCTTTCGTCCATTGCAATGGTTTGGTTCGTTGATCAACAGCGCGTTTTTCTTGTTCAGTCGCAGGGCGTAGGTCACCTATCTCCACATATAAGCGAACACCAGGATAATCTTTAAAAGTCCCTTGAATTAACGAACTAAGCCAAAACCATTTGCCGCTATTTATTGCTTGAATACAGGCTTTTGAATTGTGTTTTAGATTGTTCGCTAACTTTTCAGTAAATGTATCAAAGAAAAAAGCAGTTTGGTCATCATTTAAAAAAATTGTACCAATCGGCGTTATCGTGGGTTGCGCGAATTGATCAACTGTCGCAATAGAACAATGTAAAGATGCTTTTTGTGCTGCATCAAAGACTTGTTGAATGTTTTTCCAATCTTTTTCTGAAATCATGAGGGTATCCTTTTTAGAATTATAAAAATAAATTAGCATATAAAATAGAGATGTAATTGTTGGGCAGCCCTATAAAAATTGTCATTTCAGTCAATTTTAAGTTGAATATTCGAGTAAACTCAGAGAATGCTTCCCCGAATATGAAATCAAATTGCCAATAAGGATAAAAGTATGAAATCTCGTGCAGCCGTTGCTTTTGCCGCAGGTCAACCATTACAAATTGTAGAACTCGATGTTGAACCACCAAAAGCAGGCGAAGTCCTGATTAAAATCACCCATACAGGGGTTTGCCATACAGATGCTTTTACTCTATCAGGTGATGATCCAGAAGGTGTATTTCCCGCAGTATTGGGGCATGAAGGCGCAGGAATTGTCGTACAAATTGGTGAAGGCGTGAAAAGCGTGGCAGTGGGCGATCATGTAATTCCGCTTTATACCGCAGAATGTAAAGAATGCTTATTCTGCAAATCGGGCAAAACTAATTTATGTGTTGCTGTACGCGCGACTCAAGGCAAAGGCGTAATGCCTGATGGAACGACACGTTTTTCCTATAATGGTCAGCCGATTTATCATTACATGGGCTGTTCAACCTTTAGTGAATATACGGTGGTTGCCGAAGTTTCTTTGGCAAAAATCAATCCTGAAGCCAATCCTGAACAAGTCTGTTTGCTCGGCTGTGGTGTGACAACTGGCATTGGTGCGGTGCATAACACTGCCAAAGTTCAAGCCGGTGACAGTGTTGCGGTCTTTGGTTTAGGCGGAATAGGACTCGCTGTGGTACAAGGCGCACGTCAAGCTAAAGCAGGGAGAATTATCGTTGTTGATACCAATCCAGATAAATTTGAATTGGCTAAAGAATTTGGCGCAACTGATTTCCTCAATCCCAAAGATTATGAGCAACCAATTCAGCAAGTGATCGTTGAAATGACAAGTTGGGGCGTGGATCATTCTTTTGAATGTATTGGCAATACCAATGTGATGCGTTCTGCTTTGGAATGTGCACACCGCGGTTGGGGGCAATCGGTAATTATTGGCGTTGCAGGTGCAGGTCAGGAAATTTCAACACGGCCATTTCAATTGGTCACTGGACGGAAATGGATGGGCACGGCATTTGGGGGCGTAAAAGGGCGTTCACAACTGCCTAAAATGGTTGAAGATGCGATGAAAGGCGAGATTCAACTTGCACCTTTTGTCACACATACGATGCCACTTGAAGAGATCAATAACGCTTTTGATTTAATGCACGAAGGCAAATCAATCCGTAGTGTGATTCATTTCTAAATTTCAATATGTGAATGGGCAATGTCATTACATTGTCCATTTTTGAGTCTATATCAATGTCAAACTCACGCTTAAAACTGCATATCCGAATTTTGGCTGATAATGAAATTGCTTTTGGGCCAGGAAAAGCAGATTTATTGGAAGCAATTCAGCGGACAGGTTCTATTTCGCAAGCAGCCAAATCTATGAACATGAGTTATCGTCGTGCATGGCAATTGGTCGAAACCATGAATCAATCTTTTCAGTCTGTTTTAGTGGAAACTCAAACTGGTGGAACGCATGGCGGTGGCGCTGTGGTCACTGAATTTGGGCATGAAATCCTAAATAAATTTAGAGCAATGGAACAAACCGCAAGGTCTTCCATCGCACATGAATTTGAACAAATTTCTAATCAATTGAAAAATTAAAATAAACCATATAATTAGAATGCTTTCTACAATAAACCTCATCATCTAAGTAAAATCACCTTATAATACCGCCCATTATTATTTGAACTCTTATTTGTCCGTGCGGACATATAGGACGGCTTGGGTGTAGCGCATGGAAATTAAAGTCAATTATCTCGATAATCTTCGTCAAGAAGCCAAGTTCGATGATTTTTCAGTGATTGCCGATCAGCCTATTCGCTATAAAGGTGATGGTTCTGCGCCGGGCCCATTTGACTATTTCCTTGCATCTTCTGCCTTATGTGCCGCTTATTTTGTCAAAGTGTATTGTGCTGCGCGCGATATTCCGACCGACAATATTCGTTTGTCGCAAAATAATATTGTTGATCCTGAAAACCGCTATAAACAAATTTTTAAAATTCAAATTGAACTTCCTGCCGATATTGCAGAAAAAGACCGTCAAGGCATTCTACGTTCGATTGATCGTTGTACGGTTAAAAAAGTCATTCAAACTGGCCCCGAATTTATTATTGAAGAAGTAGAAAGCATTGATGCAGATGCGCAAGCCTTGCTCATGCCAAGCCTAACTGCTGAAACGAGTACTCGTATTTTAGGCAAAGATTTACCACTCGAAGATACCATTGCCAATATGTCCGCTATTTTGGCAAATTTGGGCATGAAAATTGAAATCGCTTCTTGGCGTAACATCGTTCCAAATGTTTGGTCTTTACATATTCGAGATGCTCAATCGCCGATGTGCTTTACCAATGGCAAAGGCTCAACCAAAGAAAGCGCGTTGGCATCGGCACTTGGCGAGTTTATTGAACGTTTGAATTGTAATTTTTTCTATAACGACCAATTTTGGGGTGAAGAAATTGCCAATGCGGATTTTGTACATTATCCAGATGAAAAATGGTTTAAGCCGGGTAAAAAAGGTGCATTACCAAAAGAAATTTTAGATGAATATTGCATTGAAATTTATAACCCAGATGATGAATTGCTAGGCACACATTTATACGACACCAACTCTGGTAATACCGCACGTGGTATTTGTTGCTTGCCGTTTGTACGTCAATCAGACAATGAAACCGTATATTTTCCATCAAATTTAATTGAAAACTTATATTTAAGTAATGGTATGAGCGCAGGAAATACCTTAGCTGAAGCGCAAGTTCAATGCTTATCTGAAATTTTCGAGCGTGCGGTAAAACGTGAGATTTTAGAAAGCGAAATGACACTGCCAGATGTCCCGCAAGAGGTGTTAAACAAATACCCAAATATCGTCGCAGGCATTCAAGGTTTAGAGGAGCAGGGCTTTCCAGTTTTGGTTAAGGATGCATCACTCGGCGGTCAATTCCCTGTGATGTGTGTGACGTTGATGAATCCACGAACTGGTGGTGTGTTTGCTTCTTTTGGTGCGCACCCAAGTTTTGAAGTGGCATTGGAACGTAGTTTGACTGAGTTGTTGCAAGGTCGTAGTTTCGAGGGGCTCAATGATTTACCGCAACCAACTTTCCAAAGTAATGCGGTGACTGAACCAAACAACTTCGTAGAGCATTTTATTGATTCAAGTGGCGTGGTGTCTTGGCGATTTTTTAGCTCACAGTCTGACTATGAATTTGTAGAATGGGACTTTAGCGGTGAAGGTGAAAGCTCCAATGCAGATGAAGCTGCCACATTATTTGGCATACTTGAAGAAATGGGCAAAGAAGTTTACATGGCGGTTTATGAGCATTTGGGTGCGACTGCTTGCCGTATCTTAGTACCTGATTATTCAGAAATTTATTTAGTCGAAGATTTAATTGAAGACAATACCAATAAAGCTTTATTGTTCCGTGAAGATATTTTGAATCTACATCGTTTAGATGATGAACAGCTTGAAGCTTTGGCAGAGCGTTTAGAAGAGCTCGAAGTTGATGATTATACTGAAATTAAAACCTTAATCGGCATTGAGTTTGATGACAATACTGTGTGGGGTCAGTTAACCATTCTTGAGCTTAAACTATTGATTTATATTGCTTTGCAAGAGTTTGAGCAAGCCAAAGAATTGGCTGAAACCTTCCTGCAATTTAATACCAACACCGTTGAACGTGGTTTATTTTATCAATGTATGAACGTCGTGCTTGAAATTGAACTGGATGAAGATGAGCTTGATTTAAACGATTATGAAGTGAATTTCCGTCGTATGTTTGGCGATGAGCGCATGGATGCAGTGATTGGCTCTATGGACGGTAGTATTCGATTCTACGGTTTAACCGAAACCAGTATGAAATTGGAAGGCTTAGATCGACATTTACGTTTGATTGAGAGTTATAAAAAGCTGCACAGTGCACGAGCGAAATCTATAAGAAAAAATTAAGAAGTAATGAATGAGTACGAAATTTTATATTAAATTTCGTACTCATTTTTTTAACAGAAATACATGATTTATGTTCTTCAATTGGCTTTTTTAACGCTTTTATTTGCGATAATTTAAAAATCTGCACGATTACTTCTGAAATTTAGACAAGTTAAATAGCCTAAAAAGCTGACAATTTCTCAGCTTATGATGAAGTGTATTCATCCTTTCATGCGTAAACTCAATAAAACTCACCATCATGAATTATATTCACTTTGTCGTGAGGTTAAATCATTTTTATTCATGTGATCAATCAAGTATAAATCACCCCATAGACATTAGGGTAGCCGATCACCATGAGTAACGAGTTTACATTTGCGATTAAAAGCATTCGTTTCGATGAAAACTATCAGCCCTCAGATACGACGCGTATCACCACCAACTTTGCCAATTTGGCGAGAGGCGAGAGTCGCCAAGAGAACTTGCGCAATACGTTGAAGATGATTAACAATCGTTTTAATGACTTGGCGCATTGGGATAACCCTAAAGCAGATCGTTATGCGGTCGAGCTTGAAATCATTTCTGTTGCCTTGAATATTGATGCCCAAAGCAGCACGAAGGGCTTACCTTTAATTGAAATCTTGAAAACGAATATTGTTGATCTCAAAACGAATGAACGCATTGCGGGTATTGTCGGCAACAACTTTTCCTCTTATGTGCGAGATTACGATTTTAGCGTCTTGCTGCTTGAACATAATAAGAATCAAGCCAAATTTAGCACGCCAGAAAACTATGGTGAACTGCACGGAAAACTCTTCAAAAGTTTCGTAAACTCTGATACTTATAAGAATAATTTTAATAAACAACCTGTGATCTGCTTAAGTGTTTCAAGCAGCAGAACCTATCAGCGGACAGAAAACCTGCATCCTGTATTAGGGGTTGAATACCTACAAGATCAATATTCTCTCACTGATGAATATTTCCATAAAATGGGCTTAACGGTTCGCTATTTCATGCCTGCGAATAGTGTTGCACCTTTGGCGTTTTATTTTTCTGGCGATTTGCTGGCGGATTACACCAATCTTGAGCTGATCAGCACCATCAGCACGATGGAGTCGTTCCAAAAAATTTATCGTCCTGAAATTTACAATGCAAATTCAACAGCAGGAAAATCTTATCAACCCAGTTTGAAACAGCAGGATTATTCACTGACTCGCATTGTTTATGACCGAGAAGAACGTGGTCGTTTGGCGATTGAGCAAGGCAAGTTTGTTGAAGAGCAATTTATCAAACCCTACCAAGATGTTCTTGAACAATGGGCTGCAAGCTATTCTGATAAAAACTGCGCTGCTGTGTAACCGAGATATACGAGACTATTGATTATGAAACGATTATTACCGACTTCAACAGCAGGCAGTTTACCGAAACCTTCTTGGCTGGCAGAGCCTGAGAAACTCTGGTCACCTTGGAAATTACAAGATGGCGAACTCATTGACGGCAAACAGGATGCTTTACGTTTGTCATTGCAAGAACAACAACACGCAGGCATCGATATCGTCAGTGATGGCGAGCAAACGCGCCAACATTTTGTGACTACGTTTATTGAGCACCTCAATGGCGTTGATTTTGAGAAACGCGAAACGGTGAGAATTCGTGATCGCTATGATGCCAGTGTGCCGACAGTGGTGGGGCCTGTTTCTCGCCAAAAGCCTGTTTTTGTTGAAGATGCCAAGTTGTTACGTGCGCTGACCGATCAACCGATTAAATGGGCGCTGCCAGGGCCTATGACCATGATTGATACGCTCTATGATGCTCACTATAAGAGCCGCGAAAAACTGGCTTGGGAATTTGCCAAAATTCTCAATGAAGAAGCCAGAGAATTAGAAGCGGCTGGTGTTGATATTATTCAATTTGATGAACCTGCATTTAATGTGTTTTTTGATGAGGTGAATGATTGGGGCGTTGCGACCCTCGAGCGAGCCATCGAAGGTCTGAAGTGTGAAACTGCCGTGCATATTTGCTACGGTTACGGCATCCAAGCCAATACCGATTGGAAAAAGACGCTGGGCTCTGAGTGGCGGCAATATGAGGAAGCTTTCCCCAAGTTGCAGAAATCCAAGATCGATATCATCTCGCTTGAATGTCACAACTCTCATGTGCCAATGGAACTACTTGAACTCGTTCGCGGTAAAAAAGTGATGGTCGGGGCGATTGATGTGGCAAGCAATACCATTGAAACCCCAGAGGAAGTCGCCAACACCCTACGCAAAGCACTTCAATTCGTCGATGCCGACAAGCTCTATCCTTGTACGAACTGTGGCATGGCGCCTTTGCCGCGTGATGTCGCAAGAGGCAAGCTTAATGCTTTAAATGCAGGCGCGGAAATCATCCGTAGAGAACTCGCAACGAAGCCGTAACAAAGAAAGACAGTCATGTAAGAACGAGCCCGTCTGATTGGCGTTCATGATGAAACGGGCAACTCTTTTTGAGGAACAATGTGATGATTGAAGCAACAGAGTATAGAAATGCCATGTCGATGTTAACTGGTGCGGTGAATGTCGTCACGACCTCAGGTGCATCTGGTCGTCATGGCTTCACTGCATCTGCGGTGTGTAGTGTCACGGATACACCGCCGACATTATTGGTCTGTATGAATCAAGCGTCTCGGTCACATGTTCATTTTATCGAAAATAAAATTTTAACCGTGAATGTTTTAGGCGCGAATCTTAAGCATATTTCCAACATATTTTCGTCTAAACTGAGTTCTGAAGAACGCTTTGAATATGGCAACTGGACGGAATTAAAGACTGGTTCACCTGTTTTAGAAGATACTTTGGTGAGTTTTGATTGTCAGATTGAGCAAGCTCAAGAAGTTGGAACACATACTATTTTTATCTGTCGGATCGTCGCGATTCAACAAAATCAGCATGACAGTGAACAAAATCGGGGTTTAGTTTATTTTAATCGTACCTATCACTATGTAGGGCATCATGTGGAACAGGCGGAAATCGCTTAAAATCACTCTATATTTTTATCAATGCATAAAGTCAGTATTTCATGGAATTAATCATTTTTTTAATAATTGGTGCCTTAGCTGGATTTACAGCTGGGCTGTTTGGTGTGGGTGGTGGCTTAATCATCGTACCGCTTTTATATCTCGTTTTCACACGTATGGGGTATGACCCTGAAGTTGTAATGCATATTGCATTAGGTACATCTTTAGCAACCATCATCGTGACATCAATCAGTTCATTAATGGCACATCATAAAAATGGTGCAGTCATCTGGCCTGTGTTCAAAAATCTAGCACCGGGCTTGGTATTAGGATCATTTTTAGGTGCAGGTATTGCAGGATTGCTTTCAGGGGCGCATTTGCAATTGATCATTGGTGTCTTTGCGATCTGGGTTGCTTACACGATGTTTATTGGTGCAAAAAAAGTCATAGATCAAGATAAATCACTGCCATCAACATCCAAGCAAGTATGTGCAGGTACAGGAATTGGTGTTGCATCCGCAATTTTTGGGATTGGAGGAGGGAGTTTAACTGTACCTTATCTCAATCATTATGGCGTGGTTATGCAAAAGGCAGTTGGTACTTCAGCGGCTTGTGGCTTACCAATTGCGATCGCTGGCGCTTTAGGATTTATGTTCTTTGGCATGAAAGAACACATCAATGTTCCCAATAGTATTGGCTTTGTTCATATTTATGCCTTTATTGGCATTAGCTCAATGAGCTTTTTTACTGCAAAGTTAGGTGCAAAAGTAGCCCATGCATTATCACCAAGTGCACTTAAAAAATGTTTTGCCGTACTGTTATTTAGCGTCGGATTGTTTTTCATTTTTAAGGGATTACGTTGAGATAGGTTTGCTCGAGTCTGAATGTTGAAAAGCTCACGTGTGTGGGCTTTGGTATATACTAATTCTCTGAATAATTCTAAGTTATTTGGCTTCGGAATAACTATACAAGAGGTATAAGTGGTAATAAATATTTTAACAATCATAGTTGCTTTTTTATCATTAGTTATTGCTATTTGCTCACTAATTGTGACTTATGTGGTCTATCATAAAAATTCAATAGCGGATGTAGTTATTTACACACAGACTGATCCTAATAGACCAACAATAATAAATTTAATTGTTCAAAATATAGGTGGAGGGATAGCTAAAAATATTCGGTTTGATACACCAATAGGTATGCCTAGAGCTGCATATGGTATTAGTAAATTAAGCGAACCTGTAAAATTTTATGAATCAGGCATATTTGTTAATGGTTTGCCAATTCTTTACCCAAATCAAAAAATGATTTTTACTTGGGGACAATATGGTGGATTAAAGGAAGCATTAAATGGAATTCCTTTAGAAGTTAGCATATCTTTTTATAGTCCTGTTCCTTTACAGTTTTTTAAACGTAAATTTATAAATAATATTATTCTTGATCCAATTGCACTTGAGGGAACAGACATTTCAGAGTCGTCAGAGTTATCTATGAAAAAATCTTTAAAAGAAATATCTTCCTCATTGAAAAAAATGTCTTCATAAAAAAGACTAGTCATTACCTCTAAAATAACTTTTCTAGTGACAGGTTATTTTTTCCGAGCTAAAGGGGATACAGAAAGTAAGTCATTATGGTGATGAACATCTTTTAACTCATGGCTAGGTTCTTGTAATCCGTCCAAAATAGGGCAATCTGGTCGATGATCACCAGAACAACTATCAATTAAGCTTTTAAGTGTGTTTGCCATCTGCTGCAAGTCACTAATTCGCTCTTCAAGTTTATCTATGTGATCTTGAGCCAAACGTTTGACATCAGCACTTTGTCTGCTTCGATTACTCCATAAATCAAGTAATTCAGCGATTTCTTTCACTGAAAAACCCAATTCACGACTTCTTTTAATGAACTTTAAGCGTTCAAGATCATTGATAGAGTAGGCACGATAACCTGCATTATTACGACCAGCAGCAGGAATTAAACCAATTTGTTCATAATAACGTATCATCTTAGATGTAACGCCCGATGCTTGAGATGCTTTACCAATATGCATTGAACTTCTCCAACATTAAGCTTTAGTCACGGCAGGCGGTTGAAAGCGTCGTAAACGTAAAGCATTCCCTAATACGAATACACTCGATAAAGCCATTGCGCCAGCTGCAAATATTGGTGACATCAATACGCCATAGGCTGGATACAAGACACCAGCAGCAACGGGGATCAACAGCGTATTATAAGCAAATGCCCAAAATAAATTTTGATAAATATTGCCAATCGTTGCCTTAGATAATGCAATTGCATTGGCAACACCATGCAAGTTTCCTGACACCAAGATGACATCCGCAGATTCAATCGCAACATCTGTTCCTGTACCAATCGCAAGCCCAACATCCGCTTCGGCAAGCGCTGGTGCATCATTCATTCCGTCGCCTACAAAGGCAATATTGCCATATTGAGCTTTAAGTTTACGCACCGCATTGACTTTTCCTTCAGGCAAAACTTCGGCAATCACTTCATCAATACCCAGTTGTCTGGCAATGGCTTGAGCAGTAGTTACATTGTCTCCCGTCACCATCACAACCTTTAAACCTAACTGATGCAAGGCTTTAATGGCTGCTGGCGTTGTGGTTTTAATAGGATCGGCAACTGCAATAATAGCGGCTAATTCACCATCAATCGCGACATAGAGGGGAGATTTTCCTTCCATAGCTAAACGCTGAGCAGTATGGACAAATGGGGCAATCTCAATACCGAGTTGCTCAAGATAACGATCAGCACCAATATGTATTTTCTTATCGCCATTTACTGTTGCACAAACACCCATACCAGTAACGGAGTCGAAAGTTTCAACTTTCGGTAAATCAAGACTCTCAGCTTTTGCCGCATCGACAATCGCTTTTGCAATTGGATGTTCGGAACGAGATTCAACCGCTGCGACCATCGCTAAGACATCATCACGTTCAAAGCGCTCGGTAACGTCCAAATCGGTGAGGACAGGATGTCCTGCGGTTAATGTGCCTGTTTTATCTACAGCAACCACTTTGGCATCTTTTAATAACTGTAATGCTTCACCTTTTTTGAATAGCACACCGAGTTCAGCACCACGACCTGTACCCACCATAATAGAGGTTGGTGTCGCCAATCCCATCGCACATGGACAAGCAATAATTAACACAGCAACGGCATTGACCAACGCAAAACTTAAAGCAGGATATGGGCCAAAAATTAGCCAAGTGAAGAAGGTAAGTACGGCAGTAATCATGACGGCAGGTACAAACCACAACGTCATTTTATCGACGACAGCTTGAATCGGCATTTTAGAGCCTTGTGCTTGTTCGACCAACCGAATGATTTGGGCAAGCATGGTATCACCGCCAACGGCAACTGCTTTAAAAGTGAGCGTTCCATTTTGGTTGATTGTACCACCTACAATTGCACTGCCTATTTTTTTCTCAATTGGAATGGGTTCGCCTGTAATCATGGATTCATAAACGAAGCTTTGTCCTTCAACCACTTCACCATCGACTGGAATTCTTTCACCGGGTTTTACAATCAGGAGATCACCCGTGACAACGTGCTCAATCGGAATATCAATGACCTGATTATGACGTGAAACATGAGCCACCTTTGCCTGTAAACTCACTAAACGTTGAATTGCTTCAGAGGTTCGTCCTTTCGCTTTGGCTTCAAGAAAACGTCCGAGTAAGATTAAGGCAACAATGACCGCAGCTGCTTCGTAATACACATTGACTGTTCCTGATGGAAGCAGATTCGGTGTGAATGTGGCAACCATTGAAAACAGGTAGGCTGCCAATGTACCAACGGCAACTAGCGAGTTCATATCTGGCGCTAAACGAAACAGTGCAGGGAAGCCTTTGCTGTAGAATCTTCGACCCGGAATAAGCAGCACCAGCGTGGTCAAAATAAACTGCAAATACCAACTATTTTGCATGCCAATGGTTTGAGCAATCAGTTGATGTACGCTGTGGAACAAATGAGAACCCATTTCTACAATAAAAACAGGCAACGCGAGAATAGTGGCAACAATAATATCTCGTTTTAATTCCGCGCGTTCTTGATCTTTTTTTTCAAGTTGCTCCGTTTGATCGCGTAAAGCGGTTGGTAATACTGTGGCATCATAGCCCGCCTGATCAATAGCGGCAATTAAAGCCTCGACATTTGCAGAGCCTGTTATGGTGGCTTGTTCTGTTGCAAGATTTACATTTGCGTCTTTTACACCAGACACTACTTTTAGTGCTTTCTCGACACGTCCAACACATGAAGCGCACGTCATGCCTTGAATGGATAATTGGATGGTACTTGCAAGGACATTATAGCCTGAAAGCTCAATTGCATGAATGAGCGTCTGATGTTCTACAGGTTTATCCAAGACAATATCGGCACGTTCAGTGGCTAGATTAACAGAGGCTGATTGTACGCCATCGACTTTTTTTAATGCTGTTTCGACACGTCCCACACAACTAGCGCAATTCATTCCTTCGATTTGTAATGTAACTTTGAGATTTGAGTGAGTTTCCATGAGATAAGCCTATAGATATTATCTAGTTGCCTTAAGCCTAAACCTTACCATTATGGCAAGGTCAAGTGAAAACTTCTCAATCTTCAAATGCACTCAACTGGCAGAAACAGGAAGGTTCAATTGTAATTTAGCTAAGGTAATTTCAATATCAAGTTGTGTTGGAATATCTCGTTAATTTTCTTTAGGTTTAATCTAGTGAAGTATCACCAGTAGTGTATAGCAATGTTTTGATAGCTACGATTTCTGTTTGGCTTTTTGACGTAAGACATACAGATATAAGCTTTCAACTTTTTCACGTGCCCATGGTGTAGTGCGCAAGAATCGCAATGATGATTTAACACTTGGATCTATGCAAAAACATCTAATT
>JAVXBC010000001.1:34320-79925 GCA_036660195.1 Acinetobacter sp. | reverse complement strand
AGCTGGTCGCTTCATCAATTTTAAGATGCGCGGACTGGCGTGTTGAAAAGGAATATCTAAATAAGGCAGAATTTTGCCCTGTGCCATCAAGTCGATAACTGCATCGACATGCGGATAAGGATAGACATAATGTAAGCGCACCCAAATTCCAAGCTGTCCGAGCGCTTCGCACATGTCATAAAATTTGGTTTTAACAGGCTGACCATTCCAGAAATCAAGTTTGTACTTGGTATCAACACCATAAGCAGACGTGTCTTGCGAGATCACCAAGACTTCTTTTACGCCTGCACGTTTGAGTGCAGCAGCTTCATCCAACACACTACCAACCGGACGAGAAACCAAGTCGCCACGCATACTTGGAATAATGCAGAATGTACAACGATGATTACAGCCTTCTGATATTTTTAAATAGGCGTAATGCTTTGGCGTTAAACGCACGCCCTGTTCTGGAACTAAATCGACAAATGGATTGTGTTTTGGTGGCGCAGGCACATATTCATGTACAGCTTCCATCACATCTTGATACGCAGCTGCGCCTGTCACTTTGAGGACGTTCGGATGCATTTTACGAATTTTTTCTTCGTCTTTGCCTAAGCAGCCAGTAACGATCACGCGACCATTTTCACTAATGGCTTCGCCAATAGCGTCTAAAGATTCTTGTACCGCAGATTCAATAAAACCACAGGTATTAACAACGACGAGGTCTGCACCCTCATAATCCGATGCAACTTGATAACCTTCAGTTTTTAACTGAGTTAAAATTCGTTCAGAATCTACCAATGCCTTAGGACAACCTAAAGATACAAAACCGACTTTGGGGGTCTTCATGAATCTACGCTCCACTTTAATCGGCGTATTGTATGTCTTTTCTCTGCCGACGCATAGCTGCAAAGCAATCTGTTTGCGTTACGCACCAAAAAAATGCTGGTATATTGATAATGAAATAACATTGCACTATTTTAGTACATTGTAGAATTATAAAGCCATCTTAGAACTCAATATCACAAGGCATTTGATTCATATATTTTTAATAAGCGATTGAATTTTAGAAAATACAGGATTGGCTTGTATTTTGCATTAGTTTGATTCAAGACCTTAAATGGCTATTATTTAAATTAACTTTTATTGCGCCATTTTAAAACAGGATGATTCACAAATGGATCAAAACAACACTATCGACTACCGACTACTCGTCGATAATCTGACCACTGCCATTTTATTGGTCGATAGTAATCTGAATATTTTTTATTTAAACTCCGCCTGCGAAGCTCTGATTGATATGAGTTTGCTGCGAGCTTCAGGTCAACCTGTACTTCAAGTTTTGCATGCACATAATGATACATTTAATACAACCGAAGCTTTGCGAAATACTTTAATTAGTGGACAACACTATACACGTCGTGAAGCTGTGATTAATGTTAGTTTCAAGCCGATACATGTCGACTATACTGTTTCGCAGCTCAATACTGGTAAAAGTTCAGAACCATTACTTTTGATTGAACTCAACCCAATTGATCGAATGCTGAAAATTTCAAAAGAAGAAAATTTAGTTCAACAACATCAAGTTGCTCGCCAGTTGGTTCGTGGTGTAGCGCATGAAATTAAAAATCCTTTAGCCGGCATTCGCGGTGCAACACAACTACTTGCACGTAGCTTAAATGATCCTCAATATGCTGAATTTACCGATATTATTATTAGTGAAGTAGATCGTTTAACCAATTTAGCCGATACCATGCTTGGCTCGCGTCAATTACCCAGTTATGAACATGTCAATGTACATGAACCCTTGGAGCGAGTTCGCTCATTAATTGCCAATCAAACCAAGAAAAAAATTAAAATTATTCGTGACTATGACCTGTCGCTTCCTGATGTTATGGCAGATCGTGATCAACTCATTCAAGTGATGCTCAATATTAGTGTCAATGCCGTTCAAGCCATGACGGAAAACAAAGATTTTTTCCAAGATTCTACGCCTGAACTACAGTTAAGAACCCGCATACAACGCTTAGTGACAATTAATGGCGTGTTACATCGTTCAACTGTGCGCATAGATATTGAAGACAATGGTCCAGGTGTGCCAGAAAATATTTTAGAGTCGGTGTTTTATCCGCTTGTTACAGGACGAGCGAAAGGCACTGGTCTAGGTTTAAGTATTGCGCAAAACATTATGCACCAACATAACGGAATGATTGAATGTCAGTCCGTTGCAGGAAAAACCGTATTTAGCTTATATTTACCTTGGGAGACTGACCGTGTCACGAAATAAAATTTGGGTAATTGATGACGATCGTGCCATGCGTTGGGTACTTGAAAAAACATTTAAAGATGAAGGTTTTGATGTCTCCAATTTTGAAGAAGCGCAAACAGCTTTAGATCGTTTACATGATGAAGCACCTGATGTCATTTTGACTGATATTCGGATGCCTGGCATTGACGGTTTAACTTTTCTCTCTAAAGTCAAAAATACGCACCCTGACCTACCCGTCATTATTATGACAGCTCACTCGGACTTAGAGTCGGCTGTGTCTAGTTATCAGACTGGCGCTTTTGAATATTTACCTAAACCGTTTGATATTGATGAAGCTTTAGCCTTAGTGAATCGTGCAATTTTGCATATCAATAAATTGCAGCAACAGGAAGCTACCAAAGCGACTGCTTTACCAATACAATCAACCGAAATTATCGGCGAATCGCCTGCTATGCAGGAAGTTTTCCGTGCAATTGGTCGGTTATCTCAATCTCACATCACCGTGTTGATTAATGGCGAATCAGGTACAGGTAAAGAGCTTGTTGCTCATGCTTTACACCGACATTCACCGCGCCGTGCCAAGCCATTTATTGCTTTAAATATGGCAGCCATTCCTAAAGATTTAATTGAAACCGAATTATTTGGGCATGAAAAAGGTGCATTTACAGGTGCAAATACCCAACATCATGGACGATTTGAACAAGCCAATGGCGGTACATTATTCCTAGATGAAATTGGTGATATGCCATTTGAAACGCAAACACGCTTGCTTCGTGTCTTGGCGGATGGTGAATTTTACCGTGTCGGTGGGCATGTCCCTGTGAAAGTCGATGTCCGAATTGTTGCGGCAACCCATCAGGATTTAGAAAAATTGGTCAATGATGGACGTTTCCGCGAAGACTTATATCATCGCCTCAATGTCATCCGAATTCATATTCCTAAATTGGCACATCGCAATGAAGATATTCCGATGTTAGCACAACACTTTTTAGCACGCGCAGGTAAAGAATTGGGCGTAAGTCCAAAAATCTTGCGTACTGAAACTACGGACTATATGCAACAACTGCCATGGCCTGGAAATGTGCGTCAGCTCGAGAATACTTGTCGCTGGCTGACAGTTATGATTACGGGTCGTGAGGTTTATCCTGAAGATTTACCAGCTGAACTCAAACAAGCGTCATTACAAAAGGTAGCCGTCGATTCTACGCCACTTGCTGCAAGCAATCTTCCTGCTCAAGTCGAAAGAGTTTCGATACAACAATGGGATGAATTGCTCGGTTTATGGGCAATGCAAAAACTTAAAAATGGTGAAATGAAAATATTAGATATCGCTACACCTATGTTTGAGCAAGTTTTAATTAATGCAGCACTTCAACAGACTCGTGGACGAAAACGCCACGCGGCAGAACTTTTAGGCTGGGGTCGAAATACGTTGACCAGAAAACTTAAAGAACTTGGCATGGAATCGAACGATGACGAGGAAGAAGAAAGTCAAACTGTTTGATTGAATCAATTTAAGGCGAGTAAGTGATTACTCGCCTTTTGTTTTATTTGAACTAGCTAACTTAATTGGCAATATAAAATGCCCATCAACTTAATAACCATACAAGCTATAGGGTTTTTGCTATAATAGCGCAAAGCCATCTAAATTTTGCTGAGTGTAATGACCGATATTTGTTATCCAAACGCTGAACAACCTCAAACCCGTCGTGGTCAAGAACGTCGCCTTGCCTTATTGCTTTGCGCGACCGATTTAATTCTTGAAAAGGGTTACGATGCTGTTTCATTGGATGATATCGTCAACCACGCAGGCGGATCAAAAGCGTCAATTTACAAATACTTTGGCAATAAGGAAGGCTTGTTTACCGCAATTTGTGATTATCGTCGTGAGTTATTCTTTAAAGATATTTGTGTACCCTATATTTCAGGTGTAACTGATTTAAGAAATTATTTGATTCAAACCTTACAACGTTTTTATCAACACATTATTCAGCCTAAAAATCTGAGCTTTATGCGTATTTTTTTAGAGCAATCGCAAAACAACAGCGAACTTGCACATTATCTTTACGATAAATGCGCCATGAATATTCAAAATAGTATTTCTTTAGCGCTCGAACAAGCACATCACGCAGGTGAAATTTTCTGCTCAAATCCGCACTATTCTGCGACCATGTATTTTGGCATTTTACGTGATGTTGAATGGCGTATGCTGATGGGCTTAGATGCCCCTGAAAATGATCAAGAAATATTTGATTATATTAATTTTTCTGTTGATTTATTTTTAAAAGCGCATCAAAAAAACTAATTCTTTTGCATTTTAATATGCTTATAGTATAGTAGACGCTTCTTTTTTTATTCACCACCCATTAAATAGATATTAGTTATTGTTTTTATTCAATAATTAATGTGGGACTAATTATGACGCTTCGGCATTTCCTAACTTTACGTGACCTTTCCTCTTCTGAACTGCAACGCGTTTTAGATCGTGCACATGAACTCAAACGACTGCAACATAGCAATACGGTCTATCAGCCTTTTGTCGGCAAAGTTTTAGGAATGATTTTTGAGAAATCGAGTACCCGTACCCGTATTTCGTTCGAAGCAGGCATTTGTCAATTTGGGGGCAATGCAATTTTCCTTTCCCCTCGTGATACACAGCTTGGTCGTGGTGAACCGATTGAAGATTCAGCACGTGTTATTTCGAGCATGTTAGATATTGTGATGATCCGTACTTTTGGACATGACATTGTTGAGCGTTTTGCCGCATATTCAAAAGTGCCTGTAATTAATGGTTTAACCGATGACCATCATCCTTGCCAACTTCTTGCCGACCTACAAACTTACCAAGAACATCGTGGCAGTATTGCGGGTAAAACTGTGGCGTGGATTGGTGATGGCAACAACATGTGTAATTCATATATTGAAGCAGCGCAGATGATGGGTTTTCAACTCAAAATTGCTTCACCACAAGGCTTTGAACCAAAACCAGAATTTTTAGCAGAATTTGCCGATTGCGTTGAAGTTTTTAATAATGCGGAAGATGCTGCGGTAAATGCTGACCTGATTGTGACTGATGTTTGGGCGAGCATGGGGCAAGAAGAAGAACAAAAAATTCGTGAAAAAGCCTTTGCCGATTTCCAAGTAAATGAAAAATTGATGGATTTAGCGCATCCAGATTGCCTCTTTATGCATTGTTTACCAGCACACCGTGGCGAAGAAATTTCTGAAAATATGCTCGATCATAAAAATGCCGTGGTTTGGGATGAAGCAGAAAACCGTTTACATGCACAAAAAGCCTTGATGGAATTCTTACTCCTAGAAAATCTCAAAAAAGATTAACTTTAAAAACAGCATCATGAGATGCTGTTTTTATTTATGAATTCTAAATTGACAGTCATATAAAAACACTTATAGTTAAATGATCTATTAGCACCAGTCTCTCTGTAATGAGAACTTATAGGGTACAGCGGACGTTATGACTTCACTCGAACAAGCACTGGCTGAAATTCCAAGTTTTTCTTTGGTGCACGAACATCTCTTTAGCTCTGCACAACCTTCAGCCGATCAATTGCAACACATTAAAGAATATGGATGCAGTACGGTTATCAACCTTGCAACCAGTAAATCTGACAACCATTTAGCCCAACAAGACCAAATCTGTTTGGATCTTGGTTTGCATTACATTCATATCCCAATCGACTGGGATGTCCCTTGTTCAGATCAATGTCTTTTTGTTTTAGATTTGATTGATCACTTGGTGCAGAACGAAATTGTATGGTTACACTGTGCCAAAAACATGCGGGTTAGCAGCTTGATGTATCTTTACCGTCAGTTCTATATGAATGTTGATTTGCCGACGGCTCAAGAAATGTTGCATCAAATTTGGGAGCCCAATGAGACGTGGACAGGTCTCATTCACAGTATCAGTTTACAGCTACAAGGTCGTAAGGCGACACAAGAATTACAACAATCGTTAAATGATGTTGATCATTTAGCTTGATGAGAAATGAGAACCGTCGCCGTTGCAAGTATGCCCTCATCTCGCCCTGTAAAGCCTAATTTCTCTGTTGTAGTGGCTTTAATGCTAATTTGAGTGACATCGACTTCTAAGACATTGGCAATACTTTGACGCATTTCTAAGTTATGTTTTGCAAGCTTAGGGCGTTCACAAGCCACGGTAATATCCGCATTATTTAAATGATAACCTCGATCTAAAATTAGCTGATATACATGTTTAAGTAATACTCGACTATCTGCACCCTTAAATGTCGGGTCTGTATCTGGAAAATGCTGCCCAATATCTCCCAAAGCCAATGCACCTAATAAAGCATCACATAAGGCATGCAAAACCACGTCACCATCTGAATGTGCTTTTAAACCGTGCGTATGTGGAATTTTCACGCCTGCAAGCGTAACAAAATCACCCGCTTCAAACGCATGCACATCTATGCCTTGTCCAATTCGAATTTGCGCAACCATATTATTTTCCTTCTGCAAAACACGGAACTAATCTTGTATTTTGGCTTTCTATTTCGCTATAGTACGTGGAGTAAATTAGACTTAAAGTATAAGAGATTATGCGGTTGAACTTTGTAATAAATCAATTAAAGAAATCGTGTTTTCTGATTATATTAAGTTGTTTTTTCTCAACATTATCTTCAGCGGCAGCGATCGACTGTGGCAGTAAAAATACTGATTTGAACAAAGTCTGCTCCAAACAATACGATGAGCAACGACAACGATTAAATAGTAAGTTTTTAACGGCATATTTAGTGACCGATGCGCCCTTAGAACTTTTGCATGACACGCAAAAAATTTGGTTGAATCAGTTAAAACAATGTAAATCTAAAACCTGTTATCAACAGCAGTTTGATACACGTTTGGACGATTTAAATTTTTATACGTCAATGAATCAAACCTTAACGCAACACTATCTCAAATATGAAAATGGCAAATTGGCTGCGCAACCGATTCATATGCAAATCCATCAGTTAGACAAAGATAAACTAAAAATTGAAGGGCTTGCTTACCGCAATCCAAATAATCGTATAGAAACACAATCCTTGTCGCTGTTGGCTTATAGTACGCCTGAGCAAAAAAGTAATATCACTGATAACGAAAAGAAGTGCCAATACCAATTTGATTTTCAAAAGTTTCTATTAATTGTAAAAACAGAACAGAAAGGTTGCGAGCGTTTTACAGGTGCTTATCGCTTATACGATTAACTTTGAAACTTACCCAACTTGCAAACTAAAGCCGATGTTATGACATCGGCTTTAGACATTTTATGGTAGTAAGTTTTTTAATAGCAATTAAAAATTACACTGCAAAATTTGCGCTGAAAATTGATCTTTCCATTGCTCACGTAGAGTTGGAAGATAAAATTTCTCTCCAATATTGACCAGTTCAGCATCAATCAAGGCATGAATCTCATGCATCAAGACATAATCTAAAGCAGTGAGCGACAATTGTGGCTGTTGTTGCGAAATCTTCTTTCGTTTGATTTGTGCTGTTTTGATTAAATCATTGGCAAACGCTCTGTCTTTATAGCCGCTTAATGCACTTAAACGTAATTCAATAATGCCCCAAGCTTCAATCAATTTTTTAAAGATTTCAAAGTCGGCTGAAGTGGCTTCCCATGTCACATTTTCGAGATTATTGTCCTCAGGTAATACAGGCAATAAAAGATCGGCAGTACTTGGGAAAATTTTCTTTAAATTCAACAGAAACTTCACTGGATTTTCATGCGAAAGACCTGAAAATTGGATGTTTGTTTGAGTATCTGTTAAATAAATATTGAGCATAATGAAGCGTCTAATCGTTTGATCAAAGTAATATTGTACGCAGTTCACCTTATAAAAACTACTGATAAAAAATACACAACAAACTCAAAATATAGCGGATTCTAGATTAAGTTTAGTGACTATTGGGTGAAATCATGTTTTCAGGTTTCACCACTTCATCAAACTGTTCAGAAGTGACTAAACCCAATTCTACCGCAACTTGTTTCAATGTTTTATTTTCTTTATAGGCTGTTTTTGCGACTTTCGCTGCATTTTCATAGCCAATGACAGGATTCAATGCTGTGACCAGCATCAATGAATTATGTAAATAATGATCTATTTTTTCTCGATTGGGTTCGATGCCAATAGCACAATGATCATTAAAACTATTACATGCATCACCGAGTAATTGAATTGATTGAAGTAAATTATAAGCAATCACAGGCATGAAAACATTGAGTTCGAAATTTCCAGAAGCCCCTGCGATATTAATCGTTGTATCATTTCCCAAAACTTGTGCCACCACCATCGTCATGGCTTCACTTTGAGTTGGATTGACTTTTCCAGGCATAATGCTAGAGCCAGGTTCATTTTCTGGAATACGAATTTCACCAAATCCACAACGTGGGCCACTGGCTAACCAACGAATATCGTTGGCTATTTTATTCAAGCTTGCCGCAAGTGTTTTTAATGCCCCAGAGGCAAATACTGCTGCATCACGACCTGCTAAGGCTTCAAATTTATTCGGTGCAGTAATAAAAGGTAATCCTGTCAACTCAGCCAATTGTTCTGCCGCTTTTATTGCATAGTCAGGATGTGCATTTAAACCTGTACCGACTGCCGTTCCACCGAGAGGTAATTCGTACAACCCTGCAAGCGCTTGATTTAAACGTTTCAGCCCATGTTCGAGCTGTGACACATAACCACTAAATTCTTGCCCTAAAGTGAGTGGTGTTGCATCTTGTAAATGCGTGCGACCAATTTTAACAATATCGTCAAATGCTTCTGATTTTCGTTGTAGCGTTTCTTTTAATTGTTCTACCGCAGGAATCAGTAATTCATTAATTTGCAGACTCGCTGCAACATGAATCGCCGTTGGAAAAGAATCGTTTGTAGATTGTGCTCGATTGACATGATCATTCGGATGAACAGGTTTCTGTGCACCCAAAGCCTGACCTAATTTTTGATTGGCAATATTCGCAATCACCTCATTACAATTCATATTGCTTTGTGTGCCTGAACCAGTTTGCCATACCACCAAAGGAAACTGTGTATCCCACTGCCCTGCAATGACTTCTTCCGCCGCACTGACAATATATTGGCTTAAATCTTCAGGGAGTTGTTTCAGTTCCGCATTAGTCATTGCGGCAGCTTTCTTCACTAAGCCCATTGCACGAATCATCGCTCGCGGTAATCGTTCTTGACCTATTTTAAAATTTTGCAAACTTCTTTGAGTTTGTGCGCCCCACATTGCATCATTAGGAACTTCAACTTGCCCCATGGTATCGTGTTCAATTCGCATGTGCATGTTTAATTCCCCTTGAGCGTATTTAGATAAAACCGCCATTCATCTTCAATCATTTGAGTTAAAGAGCGTTTAGGCGTCCAATTCAATGTTTGTTTTGCTTTATCAATATTTGCACCGAGGTGTGACAATTCTTGGTTTTGATAAATCGCAGGTTGCGTATTTATTTCGACTTGTGTCACTTTCTTGATTTCTTCCAAAAGTTTTTGAATTGAAACTAAATCTGAATTTGCAATGTTAAAAGCCTCTAAACATTTGCTCTGCATTTTTAACCAATTCAGCGTCAAAAGCACAGCATCACAGGCATCCAATACGTGTAAGAAACTACGTTCGACTGTACCATCTTCCGTTTCAGCTTGATTTTGTAGTTCTAAAACGTCACGTTGCATTGCAGCAACTTGCAATGCTAAAGGAACAATATTTTTGGGAAGTTGCGTAACATATTCCCCTAAAACCCCATGCTCAAATGCACCGACAATATTGGATAAGCGTAAATTCACAATCTTCCATTCAGGGTCAGCTTTGTAAGTATCTGCAATAATATTTTCAATGATTTGTTGTGAGCGAATATATGGATTGGTGTAGTGATAATTGAATTCTGTTTCTTCTGAAAGCTGAGTGTCAGATTTCCCATAAACCGTCAAACTGGAAATATTAATTAACTGTCTAACGCCCATACGCTGCATTGATCTCAGCAAACTCATAGCGCAACTGACATTATCATTATAATATTCAAGAGGTTTTAGTATCGATTCTTCCAGAGATTTGAAGCTTGCGGTATGAATGACGGCTTCGATGGAATATTGTTCGAAAATTTTATTTAAAGCTGGCGTGTTACGAATATCCAATTTTTCAAATGGAATATACATACCTGAAATATATTCTAATCGCTCCAAAGTTTGTAAGGTAGAGTTGGCCAGATTATCTACAATGACAATTTCTTGCCCTTGTGCCAATAGACTCAAAGCAATATGTGAACCGATAAAGCCTAAACCACCTGTCACCAAAATCATTGTATACTTACCTTCTTATTCAATTATTTGTCATTATTTTGTTTCTATCTTACTGGTGAATATTATATGAGTACACTTTTGCTAATTACCGCTGCGCCGACCTCTGCTTTGGCTTGGCATGCTTTCGGTTTAGCACAAGCCTTGCACACTCAACAAGAACAACTTCAACTATTCTTCTATCAAGACGGCGTTCAAGTTGCCAATGAATTACAATGGTTTCCTGATGATCAACGCAACCTTAAACATGAATGGCAACAACTTGGAATTCGACTTCCTGTTTGTGTGAGTGCTGCCCTTGCTCGAGGAATTACCGATGCGGACAATGCTCAACGCCATTCATTGCAACATCACAACCTTGCACAGGGCTTTGAATTGGTCGGTCTTGGAGAGCTTGCCGATGCAGTGCAAAATTGTTCTCGTTTAATTCAATTCTAGTTCATATATTCTTGTAGCGTGTTGCTTTAAAAAGGTAAATTGTGTGAAATCTGTACTCGTTATCATCACTCAACCCAATCTAACCAGTTTGCAGGTCAATGAAAGTTTGTCTGCAACTATGGTTTTAGCAACCTTTGGAATTTCTGTCAAAATTTTATTAAAAGATGCTGCAATTACTTTATTAAACAATGATTTAGAATTTGACCAGTTTAAACATGCGTTTAAAATTGCAGCCAATATGGTGGATAGTTTTGAATTTTATGATCTCACCCCTATTTTAATTGAGAGCAAAAATAAGCACCGTTCTCTAGTCAAAAACAGTACTCAAGAAATTGAATTTATTGATATTTATCCTGATTTTATCCAGACTTTTAATCACGTGCTTTATTGGTAAGGAAACCGATGATGAATAAAAATAGTTTGTTTCTGATCCAATCCTCTTATCAAAATTCAGAAAAAATCTTAGAAAGTTTGCACGGCATGGCACAGTCCGATGATCACATTGTGGTTATGGGAGATTCTGTTTCACAGATTACAAGTCGTCTATCCGATACTTTTCCCAATCTATATGGCATAGCAAACGAACAAAGTTTATTGCCTGATGAAATCAAAGATCGGGTTAAAATGATTGAATATTCTGAGTTCGCTCATTTAGTATTACAGTTTGAACGATGCATTTCGTTGAAGTGAATTTTTAAAATCAATCTTAATTTTGCTTAGGCTATTTTATGCAGTTAGATTTAGATCAAGATGGTCATTTGGTCGATTATACGATTTGGAATCAAGACGTTGCCGTTGAGTTGGCAAAATCTTTAGATTTAGAACTAACAGCTTGGCATTTCGAAATTTTGAATGCAGTTCGTCAATTTTATCAGCAGTTTGGACATTCACCTGCCACTCGCCCACTCATTAAATATTTAATCAAAACTGTTAGCTCAGATATCAATAATGCCGAGTTACAACAAAAATTTAACACTGGGTTGGTTGCGCGACATTTAAGTCGCTTAGCTGGTGTGCCAAAACCTGCAAATTGCTTATAGCGAAAATATATAATTACGCACTTTTGGCTTTTTGTTGCAGCATTTTTGAATAACCGTTTCCAGCAGCAATATCAATATCTTTGGCATGAAGTGGCTGGTCACATTCAGCACAAATAACTTTCGGATTAAGCACGTTACCGCAGGTTTTATGAATAAATTCCGTAGGTTTCTCTATGCCTTTGTCCATCCAATTATCTGCCCATTGCATCATAGAAAGCATAACTGGGTACAAGGCTAAACCCTTTTCGGTCAATTGATATTCAAAACGTTCTTGACGATCAATATAAGGAACTTTTACTAAAACTCCGTGCTCAACTAGACGCTTTAAACGCTCTGAAAGCACATGACGAGTCAGACCTAAACTTCGTTGGAAATCATCAAAACGGCGAATTCCTAGAAATGCATTTCGCAAAATAAGCATCGTCCAACGATCACCCAATACCGATAAGGCTTTTGCGACTGGACACGGCTGCTCACCAATTTCATCCCATTTCATGATTATCTCCTGATTATTTTTAAATGTTGCAATCCTTGCATTACACTCAAATCTTTAAATATTTTGAAATTCAACAATAGATCAATTTCTTCTACAGATGCAATATCATTGTAATAAACCATGTTAGTTACTGATAAAAATACCAGATACTTCTTGCCCCGCATCAAGTTTAATATTAGCAGGAATACGCACTAAACAATTGGCGTGCATTAAATTACTGAGCATGTGAGATTGCTGTTTTGCCAAGCTCTGCAACTTGAGTTGACCTTGCTCAAAATAGGCATGCATACGCAAAAACCGCTCTCGCGCATCAGACTTCAGTTCATGCGTGAGTATTGCACTAAACCATTGTAGTGGTTGACGTTGATTTTGCAGCGCATCCAATAAGGCTTTGCCGTAAATCTGCATCGACACATAAACTGCTGCAGGATTGCCCGGTAAACCTAGCAAATAGCAGTGACGATCGCTATCAAAAGCTTGACTTGATTCTGTGAATTCTGCGAAAAATAATGGCTTCCCCGGCTTTTGTTTTACTTTCCAAAAAATCTGCTTAAAACCTGTTTCAAATGCACAAGGGCGAACGAAATCATAATCTCCAACCGAAACACCGCCAGTAGTAATGATCAAATCATACTGCTGTTTTAAACGTTCAAAACATTGGGTGACTTGTTCCGCTTCATCTGCGATGTGCAGAATTTCAACCTCAATGCCATAATCTTTAAACCATGCTTTTAATAATGGACCATTGGCATCAAACACTTTTCCCGCTTGTAAATCTTCAGGTGATTCTGCGACTTCATCGCCTGTAATCACTACCGCAACTTTAGGTGATCGAAAAACTTCAATGGTTTGTATACCCGCCATGCTTAACGCGGCTAAAGCACCAATATTGATTTTCTGCCCAATATCCGCCAATTGCTGACCTTGCTGAACTTCTTCACCTGTAAAGCGAATATCTGCTTGTGGTTTAATCTGTTCAAGCAATCGAATTTTTTGATCAGCTTCAAGCTTAACAATTTCTTGTCGAGCGACATGCGTAGTGCCGTCAGGAACTTTTCCACCTGTAAAAATACGAATCGCTTGTCCGTCAGCCAATTGATGATTCGATTCACTACCCGCTTTAATCTCACCTATCACTTCAAAAATCGTATCTTGCAAATTTTCGAGTGAACTATGAATAGCATAACCATCCACAGCACTTTGGGAAAAACTCGGTAAATTGACTTGTGAATAAACTGCTTGAGCTAAATATCGATTTAGACATTCGGCTAAAGGCAGTGATTCAGTAGATAACGCTTTAGGCACGGTTTGAATTAGCGATAACGCCTCATCAATACTGATTAGTCCTTTTTCCGCACCACAGCCTGACATTATTCGTAGCCTCCAGGATGTGGTAAATCACGGCAGACATCAAAAATATGCACCAGCGAAGGTAAAATTGCTGCCATAGATTCACTTGCACCGCCACGACTGCCCGGAAGCGTTACAACTAATGATCGGTCAATAAATCCAGCGACACCACGTGATAATGCCGCATACGGTGTGCGTTTTTGTCCAAAAGCACGTGCTGCTTCCATTAGTCCATCAAGTTTGCGTTCTAACAGCGGTTCAAGCGTATCCACCGTAATATCCCGAGAACCGAGGCCTGTGCCGCCAACGGTCATAATACAGGCGTAAGATTTGGTAAGCTCTAAGACTAACTCTTTCAACTGATCAGATTCATCAGGCAAAATTTGATAATGAATCGGATCAAAACCCGCCTCGGTTAGAGTTTCCACCACCGATTTACCTGCAGTATCAGGTTTTCGACCTGCTGCCACCGTATCGGATAAAACAATGACTGCCGCAGAAACAGGCTGACGTAACGTGCGTTTGAAGTGCGACTTGCCACCTTTTTTCTTGAGCAACTTACATTGATCTAAGCAGAGTTCTTCAGGTTCACAATGCGGCTTAAGCATATCGTACAGCGTCAACCCTGCAAGACTGGCAGCGGTTAAGGCTTCCATTTCCACACCCGTTGGCCCAATGGTTTCAACGGTAGTCAGAATCACCACATGATCATGTTGTAAATCATAGTCCACATCGGCACGATAAATCGGTAAAGGATGACACAAGGGAATCAGCTCATCGGTACGCTTCGCGCCTAAAATCCCTGCAATACGTGCAGTTTTTAACGCATCACCTTTTTCAGTATTGCCATCTCGCAAGAGCTGAATACAATGCGGCGGCGCATATAAAATCGCTTGTGCTTCTGCAACACGATAACTTTCGGGCTTCATCCCAACATTTTTCATTTTAAAATCCTAAGTTTTAGTCGTGGGTATGATCATGGGCACAATGGTCGTGCTGATGCGTATGTGAATGCGTTTTAGCTGAAACTTCAGTTTCAGGCGTATCTTTACGAATGCAACAGCCTTCCACATATTGGCTAGAGCCATCCATGAAAAATTCTTCTTTCCAAATCGGAACTTCATGCTTGACCCGTTCCACCGCTTCTTCACAGGCTTGAAAAGCTTCACGGCGATGCGCTGCATAGGCAATTGCAATAATCGCTGTTTCACTGACATCCAAATAGCCAATTCGATGCATCACCCGCACATAAGAGACTTGATATTTTTCTTTAATTTGCTGTTCGATTTCACGAATCATTTTTTCAGCAACTGGCGTATAAGCGGTATATTTCAGTGCTTTTACGGCTTTACCTTCATGATGATTTCGTACTGTGCCGATAAAAATATCAATACCACCACATTCAGGAAAAGACTGAATCGGATCAAAACTGTCTAAACTCAACGCTTGATCTTGCACTCGGGAAAATTCACGCATGTTTATCCTCCTGCAACTGGTGACAACAACACCAAAGTACAAGATTGAGTTAATGTGGTTTGGCGTGTGACAATATCTGCACCGATGGCACAAGCACATTTTTCCATCGCTTTGCTCGAATCTGGATGCAGCATCACGATATGTGTCAACACGTCATTCACCATTTGATCTGCCGTAAATTCAAATGCCAACGCTTTCGGCAATAAACGCTCAATTGCCCCAAACGCTTCAATCTTAATTTCAATGCTTTGCATCGTTTCTCCAAAGCTATGTTTCACAATTAACCGCCGAGCATATGCATGCTGATTTTACGGGTCTGTTGCTGTTGTATTGCATGATAGCCTTTGGCTTTATGCCAAATATAAGGCTTAATTTTTTGATCCAGTTGCTGATAAGCCGACTGGCGTTGTTCATTGCTTGCGAAATGATTCGCTAAATACGGTTTGATATTTAAGCCTTGTTGGGCGAATAAACAATTGTATAACTCGCCTTGTGCCGTCAATCGAATTCGATCACAGTCACCACAAAATGAATGGGTAATGGTGGAAATAATCCCGATCTGATATTGCCCATCCAGTTGATATGAACGTGCAGGCTCGTGCTGCTGCTGTATCACTTGGATTGAATAATGTGCTGCGAGTTGTTCAAGAATCTCTAATTCACTGACCACAGCTTGCTTGTTCCAGTGTTGATCACCATCAAGCGGCATAAATTCAATAAAGCGCAGCGGAATCTGTTGTTGTTTCGCCCATTTGACCATCGGTACGATTTGGTCGTCATTTTGACCTTTGATCAATACACAATTGAGCTTAAATGGCAGACCAGCTTTTTGAGCAGCTTCGATGCCATTTAAAACAGGGGCAAGTTCTTTCTTGGTGAGTTTTTTAAATTGATTGGCATCTAGACTATCCAAGCTAATATTTAAATCATCTAAACCAGCTTGTTTTAATTGAGTAGCATATTTGGACAAATAATGAGCATTCGTCGTCATCGAAATACGCTTTAAACCTAAGGTGCGCAAAGCTTGTAAATCACGAATAAAATGCACTACACCTTGACGCATCAACGGTTCACCGCCAGTGATGCGGATACTTTCAATGCCTTGTGCAACCATATATTGGCAAAATATCAGCAAGGATTCAAAGCTAAGTAAATCTTGCTTTTTCATCCATTCAGGATGTTCAGGCATGCAGTAAACACATTTAAAGTTACAACGATCGGTCACGGAAATCCGTAGCTTACGCTTCATACGTCCATACTGATCTTGTAAGATCGGCAATGTCGTAGTTGGAATTTCATGCGTCATATTTGCACTCATTTTGTGAATCTTCTTTAGCCTTTAGCACAAGTTCTGTGCATTTTGATTACTGCAATATCAGCCATCAATACACTACAAAGCAATTTTTATTCCAACCTTTTGCTTTCTTAGACTGTATTGCCGCTTATTTGAACAAATCCGTAAAGCATCATCAATTGAAAATTAATTTGCAAAAAGTGTCAGTATTAAAACTGATAGAAATGCACCATTTTATCTCCATTTCTCATCTAAAAATGAAACAATTTAGTGCACTTACTTTGCTATACAGCAACTCGCTCTAAACGTACAGGCACATATTTATGATATGGCGTCTTGGAGAATGGATCACAATGCTGAGTTGAAGTTAAACGATTAATTTGTGGGCCAATCGGCTCACCACCTTGATAACGCAATCCATAGCCATGCGGTAATGATACAACGCCTTTACGCATACCTTCATCTATTTCCACCACAACAGATATTCGACCACCTTCAGAAATGCATTGTAGTGCATGCCCTGTTTCCACACCAAAGTTCAGCGCATCTTCAGGGTTCATTCTTAAACGACCTTCTGCATCGACTTTTCGCCAAGCAGGATCACGGTAAATTTGATTGGCATTATAACTACGACGTTCTCCTGCGAATAAAATAAAAGGATAATCGTCCGTAATTGTTGCATTGGATTGCCATTCTAATCGAGCTAACTCAGTCAACATTTCAGGAATGGCTAAACGAATTTTTTGGTCTTTATAAGCAACTAATCTCCACACATCCGCATATTCATGCTGCGACAACACCACACCTGAACGTTGCTTTAAGATATTTTGAAAAAGTTTAGCCCCTAGATTTAAACGATTACCTTGATAACCTGCTTGCTTCACCGCCTTATAATGCTTTGCCGCATATTCCATACAAATCGGTAATAACAGAGCTGCTGCCGCTGCATCATTCGGCAAAGTTTTACCTAGAGTTCGATAGACGATAGATGCAGCAAAAGGCATCAACTTTTTATTCTTCGCTAAATTTAAACCGAGTGCAGTAAAATACGGAAGATACGCTGTTTTAACAGAATCTTGTTGTGCAATTTTGCTCAAGATTGGAAACTGTTTTGGAATGACCTGCATTGCTTCGAGCAAACGAGTATAAATTTCCGCTTCAGGTAGCGTATTGCCTTGTGCCTTAAACAATGGATGGCGCAAATGAAAACCATTTTTCGGAAATTCTAAATTAAAACCTGTGAACTCCCATTTCTCAAATTGATTATGTGCAGGCAGAACATAATGCGCCAAACGTGCAGTTTCCGTCATCGCCACATCAACCACCACCAATAAATCCAAAGCCTTGAACGCTTGTTCATAGGCATCGGTATCTGGATAAGTCAGCAACGGATTACAACTGTCCACAAAAACTGCTCGGACACGTTGTTCGCCTGCTTTTAAAATTTCATCGGGTAAAATATTGGGTGGAAAGAAACCCGCAATGGGGAACATTTTATGATAGACCGTACGGCGATATTTAGGATTTCGTTCATCGGTATCACCTAAAATCGGGACAAACATAGTGTGCAGATTATTGGCGCCTTGCTTACCAAAATGACCTGCCAACAAATACAAAAGTTTCTCTAAATAACCATTCAAGGTCGTGTTCAAGGTATGTTGAATGCCTAAATCAATTCGTACACAACCGCGTTTGGCTTGACTAAAATCACGCACGATTTGATAAATCAGCTCAGCTGGGACATCAGCTTTTTGGATATATTGATCGATCGGAATACGTAAAAATGCCTGTTTTACGTCCTCAAAACCATGCGTATGTTGTTGGATAAATTGCGCATCATAAAGATTTTCACGCAACATGATCGCAATCATTGCGGACATCAAATAGGCATCTGTGCCTGGTTTTAATTGCACATGAATGTCTGCTTGTTTGGCAGTTTCAGTGAATCGTGGATCAAATACCACCATAGTGCGATTTGGATCTTTTTTGATATGTTTTAAGGTGTCACGAGCGTTAGGAATTCCATGCGCTTGATATGGGTTAGTACCGATAAATAAAACATAATCTGCATGTTCGACATCTTCAGTGGTATGACAATATTGTCGACCAAACAAGCGGCCATTGACCCAGAAATCACCCGTTTTTTCTTGGGCTAGAGAGTTATAAGAATAATAACTTTTCATAGCCGACACCAATTGCCGTCCATAAGCCGCACCAAGATGATTGCCTTGACCACCGCCACCAACTGATGCAAATGCTGTTCCGCCAAACGTATCACGGATATGTAGCAGTTGATTTGCAATTTCCTTAATCGCTTGTTCCCAACTAATTTCTTGAAAGGAACCATCGGCTTGACGTTTTAACGGTGCTGTTAAGCGGTCTGCATGTTGATGATAATGCTGTAATCGTGCTGCTTTTTGACAAATATAACCTTGAGAAAAAGAATGGTTTTCATCGCCTTTAATTTTTTTGAATTGTTGATTTTCTATTTCTACGCTCAAGCCACAATTTCGCGAACATAATATGCAGGCGGTAACATCTTGTCTTACGGTCGAAGCTGTAATGGTCATCCTTATACCCTTATTTTATTCTATAGATCAGTGACTTGAATTCTCTATCGACGCAGCAATGAGTAGCAAAGCCTTGCTTTATCAAAATAGAAAATGCTTAAGCCATCATCATGGTCAGTATTTATATTATACTTAAAAATAAGTTCCAAAATAGAACTTGACTAAATAAAGGTCAAGTTTAATCTTCTAAAATTTAAAGAGCACATCTAAATCATTAATTTTAAATAAACATCTGCCGAAAAGCTTTCATCTGCTGATATTGTTGTAATTCATCCAAAGAATTTATGCTATGACAAAATAAACTTTGCTTTTGAAATGAAGTACTTTGCGCATTTAGTTGTTTAAAGCACTCGCGTAAACTTAACTTATTTTCTGATATTTGTTGTTTTAAAACTGGCAAACTTTCTCGCTTTAACAAACAAAATGGATATAGCGCATCGCCGTTAATAGTGACATAAGCGACGTGTGCGTGCGGATTTTTTTGCAAAGTCCGATGTAGTTTAATAAAAACTTGATTTGGAATGTACGTGACATCGCATGGAATAAATAACACATAGTCGGACTTTACGTGAGACCACGCACTTTTCATCCCCATCAATGGCCCTAAAAAACCAGTTTTATCATCGGCATAGCAATTTAAATTGGGTTCAATTTGCTTGTAAATAGAGCTGTCTCGATGGCTATTGACCCAAATCTGCTGCGCTTCATGTTTAAACGTTTGACAGATTTTTAGCAGCTGAATTTGATCATCAAATTGTTGCAATAATTTATTCATGCCGTTCATACGGCGCGCTTGCCCTCCCGCTAAGATCACTAGATCTGTCGCGGGAAATTCGCTATTCATGCTTCTGCCTCCAACTGACAGGTTTTAATTAAACCACGAATTTCAGGTAAACAAGAGCCACAATTTCCACCCGCTTTTAAACATGCTGTCACTTGTTTTTCATGAGTAATATTTTGGGTTTTAATCGCCTCGATAATTTTGTTTTTACCGACTTTAAAGCAACTACACACCAGCGGCCCATCATTATTTGCCGCAGACATTGGCATACCTGCTAACAATGCCTTACGGTGCAAGGCACTCAATCGCTCGCGTTTAAAGAGCGTTGCCACCCAGTCACGATCTGGCAGTAAATCTGGCGGTGCAATATATAAACTGGCAATGAGAATGCCATCTTTGAGTACGATGCTATGACTGAGTTGCGATGAAATATCTTCAATACTCAACCATTCATAAGTCTCATCGACAAAAGGTAAAAAGTTTTTTAAATTCTTTTGTGTTTGATCAATACTCTGACGATCAGCAATTTCGTAACGCAATGCTTTCGCTGTTTTAATCTTAGTCCACCAAGCGCAGTTTTGTAATGATGTTTGGATTTGATGCTCAAAACCATCACGTACATACAATACGCCTTGCCAAGTGGTGTGGAACGGTTGAATCGCGACAGGCGTGTGCTTAAATTCAGGCTCACCTGAAATCGCATCTACGACTGGATTTACTACTTTGCCAATGCGAGCATCGGAAGCCACTTGCTCTGTCCAATGAATCGGCGCAAAGATTTGCCCACGACGCACACCTTGCGCCAATGTCACACGCAATACACAACGTCCCCATGCAGAACGCACTTCAACCAAGGCTTTGTCACGAATACCAAATTTCAAGGCATCATTCGGATGAATTTCACAAAAAGGTTCAGCACGATGCGTGGTTAGATTTACCGACAAACCTGTACGGGTCATGGTATGCCATTGATCACGAATCCGCCCTGTATTTAATATTAGTGGATAATCTTCACTAATTGAATTTACGGGATCAATCGCAACCGTTGGAATAAGTTTTGCCTTGCTATTTTTATGGCTAAAACTGCCTCGATCAAACAGTTGCTCAACTGTAATACTCTGACCTTTTTCCCACACAGGCCATTGGGTTGGGCGCAAATGGTTATATTCATCTAGGCTTAAATCCATTAAACCTTTTAAGTTAAAATAGCGAAAATTTTCAACTTGATCACGTTGGTCTACACTGGCATTTTGATGGGCAGATAATGCCGCATGTTCATTAAAAATGTCACAGGCATGATTAAAATCAAAACCAGAAAAACCAAGTTTTTTTGCGACTTCTGCAACTGCCCACCAATCGGCTTTGGCTTGCTTCGGTGCATCTAAAAACGCACGTTGGCGTGAAATACGACGTTCTGAATTGGTGACTGTTCCATCTTTTTCACCCCAACCTAGCGCAGGTAATAGCACATCTGCATAAGCGGTGGTGTCAGTATCGGCACAAATGTCGGAAACCACGACCAGTTCACATTTCTCTAATGCGCGTTTAACTTGATCTGCATCAGGCAAACTCACGACTGGATTGGTTGCCATAATCCAAATAGCTTTGATTTTTCCGCTTTCTACGGCTTGGAATAAATCGACTGCTTTTAGCCCTGCTTGATTAGCGATGACTGGACTATTCCAAAAACTTTGTACCAAATTTTGATGTGATGGATTATCAATATCTAAGTGCGCTGCCAACATATTGGCGAGTCCACCGACTTCCCGACCGCCCATGGCATTTGGTTGCCCTGTCATTGAGAACGGCGCTGCACCTAATTTACCGATTTTCCCAGTCAGCAAATGACAGTTAATAATGCTATTGGCTTTATTCACGCCTTGGGAAGATTGATTCACACCCATTGAAAATAGCGTCACCACTTTTTCAGTGTTGGAAAATTTCTCAAAAAATAATTGCAGTTTTTCAGCAGAAATTCCTGTGCGTTTGACCAATGCCGCAAAATCATCTTCGGATTTGCTTGCTTCTAATAACGCTGCTAAACCTTCGGTGTGCGTTTCAACAAAATTTTGATCGGTATAATTATTTTTATATAAATGTTGGAATAAACCGTTAAATAAAGCGACATCTTTACCCGGTAAAATCGGCAAATGTAAATCGGCTTGTTCACAGGTACTGGTAAAACGCGGGTCAATAACCACCACAAATACATCTGGATTTTGGCTTTTGGCTTGCATGATGCGTTGATACAACACTGGATGACACCATGCTGTATTTGAACCGACTAAAACCACCATGTCTGCATGTTCAAAATCTTCATAACTGGCAGGAACGATGTCCTCGCCAAAGGCACGTTTATGTGCAGCGACCGCCGAAGACATACATAGCCGTGAATTGGTATCAATATTCGCTGTGCCTAAATAGCCTTTGACGAATTTATTCACCACGTAATAATCTTCAGTCAATAATTGCCCAGACACATAAAAAGCAACACTGTCACGTCCATATTGGTCGATACAGGCTTGGAATTTATCCGCAATTTTTTCAATTGCCGCATCCCATGTTGTCACTTGGCGATGGTTTTTGCGCCCAAACATCGGACTCAAAACACGGGTTTCTAAACCTAAAGTATCGGCTAAATTACTGCCTTTAATACAAAGTCGACCAAAATTGGATGGATGGTATAAATCTCCTGCGACCTGCACGGTTGTGCCTTGTGCTGTGTGATTCACCGTGACATCGACGCCGCATCCGACCCCACAATATGGGCAAGTTGTTTTTGTAATGATTGTTTCTGCTTGATCGGAGCGACTGTGTTCTAAATTTTGAATACTGTTCATAACTGCTCCTTCTTTGAATCCCTCCCAACCTCCCTTTTTGAAGGGAGGAGAACCACGAATTCAAAACTTATATAACTTGGAAATTCCCCCTCTTTAAAAAAGAGGGGGTTAGGGGAGATTCTCTACCCTGCCTTTTTCATTGCAAAATCCTTACCAAATAACAGTTTATTTCTAAAGCTGACAATTGGGGTTTGATCTGCAATCAATTCGGCATACCACATGCCATCTTCGGTATCACCAAACAATACTGCACCAATGACTTTGTCTTTTTGAATAATAATGCGTTTGTAAATTTGACGCTTTTCATCATTCAAAATGATGTCTTCATAATCTTCTTTCGGCTCGATATTGCCTGCTGAGAACACATCGACACCACTGACTTTTAACTGGGTTGGTACAGTTGGCGATTTAAACGTTAAGCTACCATGTTCAGCTAAATGTGTTGCACACACGAATGCTTGTCCCCAAAGTGGCTCAACTAAACCGAAAGTCTGGCTACGATGCTCAATACATTCACCCACAGCATAAATACTTGGGTCGAAAGTTTGCATGGTGTCATTGACTAAAACGCCACGATTACAACGCAAACCTGCACTTTGCGCTAAGGCAATATTTGGACGAATACCAACGGCAAATACCACTAAATCAGCATCTAATACCGTGCCATCTTTAAGACGCACTTGACTCACATGACCTTTTTTACCAATCAAGGCTTCAGTATTGGCTTCGGTAATAATATTAATGCCTTTTTGCTCAATACTTTGACGTAGCATACGACTAGCACGACCGTCCAACTGACGCTCCATGATACGATCCATCAAATGCAATACCGTGACATTCATTCCACGTTGTTTTAAACCGTATGCCGCTTCTAAGCCCAACAATCCACCGCCAATCACCACTGCATTTTTCTTGGTTTCGCAGTATTTGATCATGGTATTGACATCATAAATGTCACGGAAGCTAATGACACCTTTCAAATCTGCACCTTGTACTGGCGGCACAAATGGGCTTGAACCTGTGGCAATAATCAGACGGTCATAATCGACTTTTTCACCTTTTTCGGTATAAACCACTTTGCGTGGGCGATCAATTTTGACCGCAGGATCATCGGCAATAAACTTGATACCTTTGTCGCTATACCATGCATGTGGATGCAGCATAATGTCATCAATGGTTTTTTCACCTGAAAGTACTGGCGATAACATAATGCGGTTGTAATTACCCCATGGCTCTTCACCAATCACAGTCACTTCATAACGATCAGGCGCCATATCTAGTAAATCTTCTAAACAACGCATGCCCGCCAAACCATTACCAATTAACACCAGTTTCATTTTTTCTTGTGAAACACCGTTATTGGTAATGTAGGTTTTTTGCGCAACAGTCCCGACCCAAACCCGACCATTTTCAATTTTGGTTGGGAAAACCAAAAGTTTTTGATCTTTATCTTCCAAACAACGACCTGTCGCCAAGCTGAAATGTTGTTTATAAATCGGCGAAGCAATCACGCGTTCACCTTGTAAATCACCAATAATGCCACGACACATGACATTGGCTTGGCTAAACGGATCTTTATTGCTCAGTGCATAAATACGTTTTTCACTTCCCACACGGAACAAGGCAACCGCTTGCTCACCGACCAACGCACCGACACCTGTATTTGGTGTGATGTCATCTAAGCTGCAAACATCAATCCAATCATTTTCAGGAGGCATATTGATTTCTTTTAAACTTGTCATAGCTGTGCTCCTTATGCTTCAACCATTGGAATACGATCTTTTGCGCGTTCTGCATCATTCAACGGACGGATTTGATCACGTACATGGGTAAATTGAATGTGTGGATCGGCCTGTGCTTCCGCGCTTGCATTGATATAAGTTTGGAAACGTTTACGGATTTCAGGATTTTCCACCGCCGTACGCCATTCATCTTGATAAGTACCAACCACATGGCTCATACGGTTTTCAAGTTCTTCAGCCAAACCAAGTGAATCGTCAACAATGACTGATTTAAGATAATCCAATCCACCTTCCATGTTGTCACGCCATACACTAGTACGTTGCAAACGATCCGCAGTTTGGATGTAGAACATAAAGAAACGGTCAATGTAGCGAATCAAGGTTTCAGTATCGAGGTCAGATGCCAACAATTCAGCATGACGAGGTTTCATCCCACCATTACCGCAAACGTATAAGTTCCAGCCTTTTTCAGTGGCGATCACACCCACGTCTTTACTTTGCGCTTCGGCACATTCACGGGTACAACCTGACACTGCCATTTTCAATTTATGTGGTGAACGTAAGCCTTTATAACGATTTTCAAGTTCAATCGCCAAACCGACTGAATCATCCACACCATAACGACACCATGTACTACCAACACATGATTTCACTGTACGTAGTGATTTACCGTAAGCATGACCAGATTCGAAACCTGCTGCATTCAACTCTTCCCAAATAAATGGCAGTTGATGGATTTGCGCACCAAATAAATCGACACGTTGACCGCCTGTGATTTTGGTATACAGGTTGTATTTCTTGGCAATTTGACCAACTGCAATCAAACCATCTGGGGTGACTTCACCGCCCGCCATACGAGGTACGACCGAGTAAGAACCATCTTTTTGGATGTTCCCCAAGTAGTAATCGTTACTGTCTTGTAAGCCGGCATGTGTTGGTTCGAGGACAAAATCATTCCAGCAAGAAGCTAAAATATTCGCAGCCATTGGTTTACAAATATCGCAGCCTAAACCATGACCATGTTGATGAATTAAATCATCAAAAGATTTAATTTCATTGACACGCACCAAGTGATAAATCTCTTGGCGTGAGTATGGGAAGTGTTCACACACATGGTTATTAACCGTTACACCTTGGCGTTGTAACTCAGATTTCAACACTTGAGTGACTAATGGTGCACAACCACCACAAGCGGTTGCCGCTTTGGTACATTTTTTCAATGCACCAAGTGAAGTTGAACCATCACAAATCGCTTGGCAAATATCTGCTTTAGACACGTTATTACATGAACAAATAGTTGCGCTATCTGGCAGTAAATCGACACCGCTGCCGCCTGCTTTGGCACCAGAATCGGCAAAACCAGGCATGATTAAACTTTCTGGAACATCTGGCACTGCCAAACCATTCAGCATCATTTGCAACAGGTCGTTATACTCTTTGGCATCACCAACCAATACTGCACCGAGCAATTTGGTTTTATCTGCATCAACCACAATTTTTTTATAAATCAGCGCATCTTCATCAGCATAGAAATAACTAAGTGAATTTGGTGTCATGCCATGCGCATCACCAACTGATGCGACATCCACGCCCATTAATTTCAACTTGGTGCTCATATCCGCACCAGCAAAACTATGGGTTTCTTCTTCGACGATGTGTTTCGCAGCAATACGTGCCATGTCATAGCCGGGTGCAACTAAACCATAAATTTTGTTATCCCACAGCGCACATTCACCAATTGCATAAATGTTGTCATCTGAGGTTTGGCAATAATCGTTGATTTTAATCCCGCCACGTTCGCCCAGCGCTAAACCACTAGAACGCGCTAATTCATCACGTGGGCGAATGCCCGCTGAGAATAGAATGATGTCAGTTTCTAATTCGCTGCCATCAGCAAACTTCATCACATGTGTCGCTTCAGAGCCTGCTTCAATCGAAGAAGTCGCTTTTTGCGTATGAACTTTTACGCCTAAATTTTCAATTTTACGACGTAAAACTTTACCGCCTAAATCATCAATTTGAACTGCCATTAAACGTGGTGCAAACTCCACCACATGGGTTTCCAAGTTTAAATCACGTAATGCTTTCGCTGCTTCTAGGCCAAGTAAACCACCGCCGATTACCACACCAGTTTTAGAATTTAAGCTCGCAGCACGAATCGCATCCAAGTCTTCAATAGTGCGGTAAACAAAACAGTTTTCACGGTCATTACCTGAAATTGGTGGAACAAAGGCATATGAACCTGTTGCCATGACCAATTTGTCATAGCGAATCACATCGCCCAAACTCGTCGTGACCGTTTGTGCTGCGCTATCAATTGCAATGGCTTTGGTATTAAGTCTTAAATCAATGCCATGCGCATCGGCAAAGTCAAAACGTGCTAAAGATAAATCTTTGGCAGATTTTCCTGAGAAGTATTCAGTCAAATGTACACGATCGTATGCAATACGTGGTTCTTCAGCCAAAATCGTGATTTCTAACTCATCATCCGCTTTCTCTAAGATGGCTTCGATGAATTTGTGACCCACCATACCATGACCAATCATTACTAATTTCATAGTGTTTCTCCTCAAATCACGTTGCGTTAAGCTGCGTTCTTACGATCTAAAATCGCTTGCTCGAATAGATTTTGTTCTTTTGCTTTATGCTCTACAGAGAAGCGAACAAGCATCACAAAGCATCCAGCGACAATGACAAATCCGCCCAATGCCATGAGGCAAGATTGAATATCTGTCATTCCTTTTAATAAAAAACCTGCGATAACCGCGCCAGCATTGCCCCCAGCACCAATAATGCCTGACACACCACCCAGTGCTTCGCGGTCAATGAACGGCACCATGGCATAGGTTGCGCCACACGCCATGTTGATAAAGAGCGCAAAGACAAACATGCTGAGGATTGCCCAATGCGCTACATTCATTTGTGAAAATAGAATGAGAAATAAGCCTTCGCCTAAAATCATGATAAAAAGCAGTCGAGTACGACCATCTAAGCCTTTTCTAATCGCAACTTTGTCAGAAAGTATGCCGCCAAGTGAGCGAGCAAACAGCGCCAACAAACCTAAGATTCCTGCAGTTAAACCTGCTTCTTTTAAACCAAAACCAAATTTTTCGACGTAATACATGGCCAAAATGTTGTGCATGAAAATTTCAACACCAAAGCACGCACCATACGTTCCAGCCAAAATCCAAACACGATAATTACGTGATGCTTGTGCCATCACAGCCCAGCCGCCTTTTTTACCACTATCAGTGTCGATGCCTTGAGCGCGTAATTCTTTAAAGTTTCCTTGTGGGCTGTCTTGGGTAAATTTCCAATATAAGAAAGCAACCGCAATCATCATGAAACCTGGCACCAATAAAGCGATACGCCAACCCAAAGATTGCTCAACACCAAACATCACGATTGCCGCAAGAACCAAAGGCATTAACGCTTGAGTTGTACCACCGCCTGCATTACCCCATCCCACTGCGGTTGCATTGGCTGTTCCCACCACATTTGAAGCAAACATCACACTGGTATGGTATTGGGTAATGACAAAACTCGCCCCAATTGCACCAATCAGAAAGCGAAAGAATAAAAATGATTCATAACTTTGCGCAGTCGCAACACCAAAAACTGGGATGCAACCAATAAGCAATAAGGTGAGATATGCTTTTCTAGGCCCGTATTTATCACACAACGGCCCAACAATAAGACGCACAACAATGGTGACTGCAACAGATGCAATACTAATGTTGGCAATTTGATCTTTAGTTAAATGAAACTCACCTGCAATGACAGGCATAAGTGGCGCACAAGCAAACCATGCGAAAAAGCAAACAAAGAAGGCAAGCCAACTCATATGGAAGGCACGCATCGCAGGAACTGTAAAATTAAACAGTTTTATCGATGTCGCTTTTTTTGCTGACAAATCAAAAGACATGGTCTTGCTCCGACTGAACGTATATTGCTTTGCTCAAACTGCTGTAAGAGCAAATCGATCAGAACGGACACCGTTGGCCGCCTTACAATTTTAAAAAGTCATCTTTGACCCGAAAGATAAATAGCAATTACTATGCCAAGAGTTATTTTAACTTCTATAATAAAATATAAGATATTGTTATATATAGATTTTAATCAATTACAACCCATAAGTAATACGTCATTCATTTTGCAGATAGTGATCTGATAAATACCTGATCTGTTTTAGCGCACAATTCTAACCGCTTCAAAACAAGCCCTTTTACGCACCAAAAAGAAACATTTATTGATTTTATTGTACTTTTCAACATGTGCATTTAGCTTAGTTGCAGCGCATAACAGACCTTTGAACGTTCATTTATGCAGCATTTCATTGCACCACCACACCTTTATATGGCATCAATTTTGCTTAAATACGATTATCAGCACTGTTTTAAAACGTGCAGCTTTGACTTCTATACTTATGCCAAAACTTAAAATCGTACTGATTGATGATGATCAGACTCGGGCAGATTACATCAAAAGCTGTTTAATCGAACATGACTTCGATGTGGTTGCTTGCTTTACGCTAGACCATCTCAATCTTTTTAATTTAGAACATTTACAAGCAGATGTGATTTTGCTCGATATGGATCACCCACATCGTGATGTAATTGAAAACTGTGTCAGCAGTTTTGATTTGCCGACCGTACTTTTTACTAAAAACACCGATAAAAATACGATTAAACAAGCAATTGATGCGGGCATTACCGCTTATATCGTCGATGGACTTGACCCTGCTCGCTTGCACACCATTTTAGATATTTCGATACAACAATATAAAAAACATAAAAAACTCGAAGGCGACCTCAAAGATGCACAAACCAAACTCGCCGACCGACGAGACATTGATAAAGCGAAATCGTTATTAATGCAGTTGCACACCCTAACGGAAGATACCGCATTCCAATTACTTCGAAAAAATGCCATGAGCCAGCGCATCACCATGGGTGAAATGGCACGTCGGCTATTAGATGCACAGCAACTTTTCACGAATCACATGAAGGATGAATAGATGAGCCATTTAGTCAGATTAGAAAAAACTGAATTACAACTGGGCTATATTCCTTTGCTCGATTGCATTGCCTTACTGTGGGCGAAACAACGCGGTTTCTTTGATGAAGTCGGTTTAAATGTCACATTAGTCAAAGAAGCTTCTTGGGCAAGTTTGCGTGATCGTTTGGCATTTGGTCTGCTCGATGCAGCACATTGTTTATCTGCCATGCTTCCTGCCGCGGCAGTCGGAGCAGATCAAATCGGCATCGCTTTGCAAACACCATTAGTACTCAGCGAAAATCGCGCATTTATTAGTTTAAATCAGAAACTTTGTTATCAATTAGACATTCAACATACAGATACGCCTGAACTTTGCGCACAAAAATTAGTGCAATATATTCATCAAGACAATACTGTTTCTTTGGCACATGTATTTCAACATTCCATTCACCATTATTGTCTGCGTGAATGGTTAGCTTTAGCCGATTCTGAACTGGCACAATCTATTCAAATCAAGACCCTAGCTCCACCCTATATGGTTGAAGCCTTAAAAAATCATTTGATTGATGGTTTTTGCGTTGGTGAGCCGTGGAATACTCAAGCGGAATTACAAGGTTTTAGTCATATTGTGTGTGCGAGCCAAGACATTATCCCAAATGTTGCAGATAAAGTTTTGGCAGTAAGCCAAGAATGGGCGCAGCAAAATCCACAAACGCTGATTGCACTCACTAAAGCCGCATTAAAAGCACAGCAAGAATTACGTGAATTAGAAGATTTTGCATCGGTTTGGCAACTACTTGCTGAATTTGAAATTATCCAATTTGATTGCTCTGCTGAAATTCATGTCGAAAAATATTTTAGTATTCAAAATATTATCCGCAATTTCGTAAAGGAAAGTTCAGCACCTAAAGCCAGTGATTTTGAATGGCTATTTGAACAAATGCAAAAATGGAATCACGCATCAATCAGCACTATTGCCGATCACCATTCTGGGGTAAATTGCCTTTTATTGGAGCATTATCAAGCCGCTTATCGGTCTTTGTAAAATAAAGTGGATGCGTGTGACTATGCGAAAGTTACACAAATCTCATCAAATCCTTGTGCTAAATCTGTTTAAAATAAACCATCACATGAAATAACAAAAAAATTACCGCATTAAACCCACTCATTCCTTGCAAAGTTTTCATTTTAGCTTGCATCTTTTTAGATAATTTTCTTTATCATTTCTAACAAATTATAAAAAATATTCAGAATTTTGTGCAATAATAGGCAAACTTTGCAGGGATCTTGCAAACTATTTTTGTAGATCTAAAATTGGAGCAGGCAAAATGAGCTCAACCATTTTGGTGATTCATGGACCGAATTTAAATTTGCTAGGAAAGCGCGAACCAGAAGTCTATGGTTATCTTACTCTTGAAGATATTAACCAGCAGCTCATTGTTCAAGCTCAAAATGCATCTTACACACTCGATACTTTTCAAAGTAATTGGGAAGGTGCGATCGTCGATCGGATTCACCAAGCACAAAATGAAGGCGTTAAATTTATTATTATTAACCCCGCTGCATTTACACACAGCTCAGTCGCTTTGCGTGATGCATTATTGGGCGTTGCTATTCCCTTTATTGAAGTTCATTTATCAAATGTACATGCGCGTGAAGCATTCCGTCATCACTCGTATTTATCAGATAAAGCCATTGGCGTAATTTGTGGTTTAGGTGCTCAAGGCTATTCTTTTGCACTGACTTACGCGCTTGAAAAAATTCAGTCTTCTCACTAATTCAAATATTTTTAGGAATGCTCACTTATGGATATCCGTAAAATCAAGAAACTCATCGACTTGATGATTGAATCTGACTTACAAGCGATTGAAGTTAAGGAAGGTGATCAGTCCATTTCTCTTACTCGCCCGACTCCTATTCTTGCTGCCGCGCCTATCACCGCAGCATCTATGCCTATTGCACCAGCAGCAAAAAAACCGCGCGGTGCCGTGGAATCATCGCCTATGGTTGGCGTGTTTTATTCCGCGCCTAGTCCGGGTGAAGCACCTTTTGTGAATGTAGGTCAAACCATTTCTGCGGGTGAAACCTTGGGCATTATTGAAGCCATGAAAATTATGAACCCAATTGAAGCCACACAAAGCGGTGTTGTGGAAGAGATTTTAGTTAAAAATGGTGAAGTGATTCAATTTGGTCAAGCACTTTACCGCTACCGTGCTTAATACGTGGGGATTTCTATGTTGCAAAAAGTTCTAATTGCAAATCGCGGTGAAATTGCTCTACGTATTACCCGTGCATGTAAAACCCTTGGAATTAAAACAGTTGGCATTTATTCAGATGCCGACAAAGATTTAATGCATTTGCGTTTTGTTGATGAAGCCGTTTGTATTGGCCCTGGTAGTAGTAGCGAAAGTTATTTAAATATCCCCGCGATTATTACTGCGGCAGAAATTACGGGTGCAGATGCCATTCACCCCGGTTATGGCTTTCTTTCAGAAAATGCTGAATTTGCCGAAATTGTCGAAAACTCAGGTTTTATTTTCATTGGGCCACGTCCTGAACATATTCGCTTAATGGGCAATAAAGTTTCAGCTATTATGGCGATGAAGAAGTCTGGCGTCCCAACGGTTCCAGGTTCTGCTCATGCAGTAACACCCCATAATGCACTTGCTGAAGCAAAAAAAATTGGTTTTCCATTGATTGTTAAAGCAGCTGCTGGCGGCGGCGGACGTGGAATGCGTATTGTAGAACGTGTCGATACACTGCTTGAATCTGTACAAGCAGCACAGCGTGATGCAGAAATGTGGTTTGGTGATGACACCGTTTATATGGAACGTTTTTTACAAAAGCCACGCCATGTTGAAATTCAAGTGCTGGGTGATGGTAATGGTCATGCCATTCATTTATATGACCGTGATTGTTCGCTACAACGTCGTCATCAAAAAGTATTAGAAGAAGCACCTGCCCCGAATTTGCCAGAACAAGCTCGTGCCGATATTTTAGAAGCTTGCGTGAATGCATGTAAGTTAATTCAATATCGTGGTGCAGGAACATTTGAGTTTTTATTTGAAGATGGTGAATTCTTCTTCATTGAAATGAATACTCGCGTTCAGGTTGAACATCCCGTCACCGAAATGGTGACAGGTATTGATATTATTGAACAACAGTTACGCATTGCTGCGGGTTTAGGTTTAAACCTTGAACAAGATGAAATTAAAGTGAATGGTCATGCCATTGAATGTCGTATCAATGCAGAAGACCCAACTACGTTCTTGCCCTCTCCGGGTAAAATTGAAAATTTCTATGCGCCGGGTGGTGCAGGAATTCGTTTAGATTCGCATATTTATCAAGGGTATAGCATTCCTCCTTATTATGATTCTATGATTGCAAAATTGATTGCACATGGACAAGATCGAAAAACTTCTATCGCACGTATGCGCCAAGCTTTAGATGAAATGATTTTGACAGGGATTAAAACCAATATTCCTTTGCATAAAGATTTAATTTTGCAGGATAAACATTTTTGCGAACAAGCGATGGATATTCATTATCTTGAAAAGCATTTGTTGAAGCAGTTAGAGCCGCAAAGCGAAAAAGTTTAAATAAAAAACCTCTTATGATTCATAAGAGGTTTTTTTTAATTCATCACTTTATTTAAGGCAAAACACGGCGTAAAGCAAAACACTTTTCACCTTTTTCAGTTGCACAAAAATTAATGCTATGGTCATTTTCCCATTTCACAAAATATTGAGAAACCTCACCTGTTTGATCTTGGTTTGACCCAGAACAATCTTTTTGATTATTGTCATATTTAATTTGTAAAAGTAATACTGGCAAACGCTCTTTGTGATCTTCTGAGGGCTGATAATCGTATAAACCATACGACCATTCATCACCACTTTTAATCACGACTTCATTCTTTCCACGAAAATTATAATATTCAACGCACTGATTATTGGCAAATTGCATCCCCCACAGTCCCATGATTTCAGGTCGTGTAGAAAAGCTAATGTCAGTGTTTGCTTTTGCTATTTGCTGTGCCTTAATTGCTTTTGCATCTGGAACCGTTTCAGCCATCGTCCATGTCGAACAAGCGAATAATAATCCAATAATATAAATATTTTTCATAGATTTAATAAGGTCATAATCTAAACATTGCAGTGGCTTAACTTAGCATATTTTTTCACAAAAGCATGCCCCTATAACCATTTCAACACAATATTTTTATTCGACAATTTTTTACTTTTAGGCTTAAATTTTTCAGGTATTCTGATTAAGAATTCCTATCTAATTACAAAAACCTAACTTTGAGATAAGAACAATGAAATTTTCTGACTATGTTCAATACGATGGTTTAGGTCTCGCTCAGCTAGTTCAAAAAAAAGAAGTTCATGCTTCCGAATTATTAAGCGTTGCACTTGAACGCGCCCATCAAGTCAATCCAAAATTAAATGCAATTATTATCCCAATGTATGAACAAGCTCAACAACGTAGTACACAAGCGTTGACAGGTGCATTTGCTGGAGTTCCCTTCTTAGTTAAAGACTTTTTCCAAGAATATCAGGGTGTTCACACTTCACAAGGTGGAAATGCGCTCAAAAAAATTCACTACATCCCTGAATGTAATGCTGAAATTGTGAATCGTTGGGAAAAAACGGGCATAGTTACATTTGGTCGAACCAATATTCCTGAATATGGCATTAAAGCTATCACTGAACCCACGGCTTGGGGTGCATGTCATAATCCTTGGAATTTAAAACATAATAGTGGCGGTTCATCGGGAGGTTCTGCTTCCGCAGTTGCAGCAGGTTTGGTTCCTATGGCGGGTGCAAGTGATGGTGGTGGCTCAATTCGTATCCCTACCTCTTATTGTGGCTTATTCGGTTTAAAACCAAGTCGAGGTCGTACACCGTGGGGGCCTAATTTCAACGAGTCTATGCATGGTGCATCGATGCAACATGTGTTAACTAAAAGTGTCCGAGACAGCGCTGCTATGCTAGATGCTGTACAAGGCGCAGATCGAGCATCGTTATTTAGGATTGAAACACCGCAGCAGAAATATTTAGAACTCATTCAACAGCCACCGAAAAAATTACGCATCGCCTTTAATACTCAATCACCAATTGGTACTAAAGTGTCGCAAGATGCGCTTGATGCTGTTCATCAAACAGTCCAACTTTTAGAATCTTTGGGACACATTGTGATTGAAGACCGTCCACAGATTGATGGTTTGGCAATGGCAAAGGACTTTATAACGGTTTGGTTTGGTCAATTTGCATACACCTATGCACAAATCAAGCAGATGTCAGCCAGTATTACAGATGATGATTTCGAGTTAGATTCTTTAGCTTCGGCAGCTTTTGGCGCAAAAATTTCAGCAGCGGACTATATTCATACTCTAAATAATTGGGGAACATATAGTACGCAAATGAATATTTTCTTTGAAAAATATGATCTGTATTTAACGCCAAGTACTGCATCGGTCGCACCTAAAAATGGTGAAATTTCGACTCCAGCTTGGCAAAAAGCAATCGTGAAAAGTATGTTAAAAATCGGTAAAGCACATTATTTAGCACAAGGTAAATTGGTTGATAAAATAGTTAGAGATAATTTGAAATGGGTGCCATTTACCCAACTCGCCAATATCACAGGTTTACCCGCAATGTCTGTACCCTTGTATTGGAACAAACAAGGTTTGCCATTAGGTAGTCAATTTATTGCACCTTTTGGGCATGAAGATCGCTTATTACAACTTGCTGCACAATTGGAATATGCTCAACCGTGGATGCCACAATATAAAAAAATTCGAATTTAATCCTATTTTGACACTGCCGTTTCTACTTGATTCGGCAGCCACATCACAAAAAATAAACCGAATAGCACCACGGCACTGGCATATAAGAAAATCGTTGCACCTGAAAGTATTTGCCAATAATGCCCTGCCAACAAACTGCCTAAAGCCACACCCAAACCCCACATGGTGCTATATAGGGCTTGCCCTCGCCCCTGTTGTTCCGCTGAGAAATTTTGAAAAATCACTTTCATTGCAATTAAATGAAATAAGCCAAAACTAAAGGCGTGCAAACATTGTGCGAAAAGCTGCCCGATAAAATTGGTATTTAGAATGCCGACTAAATACCAACGCAAACTAGTCAATACTACGCAAAGAATTACCAATGTTCGCCATGAAAAACGCGTAAAAAACAATTTTTGCGCCACAGCAAACATCACAATTTCAGCAAGTACACCAGTCGCCCATAAGGTGCCAATTTGCGTAGTGCTATATCCAATTTCTTTTAAGAAATTACTATAAAAACTGTAAAACGGCGCTTGTGAGAACAACAGAATAAATTCAATTATAAAGAATGCTGCAACAGTAGGTCTTTTTAATACAGGAAGTAAGGAGTCCAATTTTTTTTGTGAACTAGGCGCATGCTTAGGTTCATGAATACTAAATGACCATAAAAATGCCAGAAATGAAACGGATAATAATAAAAGCGGTAGCATTGAAATTTGAATAATTTCCAATAATGCACCGATTGCAAATACCCCCACAATAAAACCAATTGAGCCCCATTTCCGAACTTTACCGTACAGTTCTAGTCTTTTTTCTCCAAGCCAAAATAAAGTCACGCCTTCAAATTGCGCCAAAATCGCATTTTGAAAAAAGCTGAAAATCAACATAAGTAAAGCAATAGATTGAAAATTATTTGGAATAATGAAGATAGCAAACCAAATGCAAGCTTCCATACAAGTGGCAATCCGTACCAACAACATTCGTTTACCCGATTTATCGGCAATCCAGCCCCAAATCAAAGGTGCAAAAAAACGGGTAATAATAGCAATTGAAGATAAAATACCAATTTCTTCATAGTTGAAGCCCTGATCTTGCAAATACAAATTCCAATACGGCATAAACGTACCGACAATAGAATAGTAAAAGAAGTAAAAACCTCCCAAACGAGTTTGAATATTCAAGGATTGCAACAATTCATAAGCCTTATTCAAAAATGTATATCGGACAATAGAGTGATTTATCCAATTCGATTAATATGAATTTTAGCCGATTTAAGAGAATAATTCTCAAGTCTAACAATTCATTACTTGTGGATGTATCAAGTTCTTGGCATGGTTTATTGAATGCTTAATGATCGGAATTCCCTGCCAATGGCTAGCCCAGCACAAGCGATACGACATAAATTACTCAATACATTTTTTTCAAGACATTCAGTTTGGTTCCTTTGCATTTTTGGTGCACTCACCATCACTTGGTTCAAATCTGTTTATACTCCGCAAAGCATTTATTATTTTATATCCGATACGTTATTGAATGGGCTTTGGTTGGTCACTAGTCTACTGTCCATAGTTGGTTTACATGACTTGCTTCAGAAAAAACATGCAATTTTAAGAAATTATCCAATATTGGGACATTTCCGTTTTATTTTTGAAGATGTCCGCCCCGAAATTCGACAGTATTTTATTGAATCGGATCAGGATGCTTTACCATTTTCAAGAATGCAACGCAGCTTAGTCTATCAGCGCGCCAAAAATCAAAATGCAGAAAAACCCTTCGGTTCGATCATTGATGTTTATCAGCCAAATTACCGCTTTATTGTTCATTCAATAGCACCTAGCCAACCTGCTGATCCAACATCTTTTCGGGTACTGATTGGGAATGCACAATGTCATCAACCTTATAACGCATCTATTCTGAATATTTCGGCAATGAGCTTTGGTAGCCTGAGTGCGAATGCCATTCGCGCTTTAAATAAAGGTGCTCAACTCGGAAATTTCTATCACGATACAGGTGAAGGAAGTTTAAGCCCTTATCATCTGGAAAATGGAGGTGCTATTGTGTGGCAAATAGCCAGCGGCTATTTTGGTTGCCGTACTCCTGACGGATTGTTTGATCCTGATAAATTCGCTGTGCAGGCTCAAAATCCAAAAATAAAAATGATTGAGCTGAAACTGTCACAAGGTGCTAAACCAGGTCATGGCGGTATTTTACCTAAAGACAAAATTACGGAAGAAATTGCACGTATACGTGGCGTATCCAGAGATCATGATTGTATTTCACCTTCGCAACATCCTAGTTTTAATACTCCGATTGAAATGATGCATTTCATTCAAAAATTAAGAGATTTGTCGGGTACTAAGCCTGTAGGTTTTAAATTATGTATCGGGCAACCTTGGCAATTTATGAGTATAGTCAAAGCGATGCTCGCTACTGGAATTGTTCCTGACTTCGTGGTGGTTGATGGTTCTGAAGGTGGAACGGGAGCAGCTCCAATTGAATTTTGTGATCACATCGGGACACCCTTAAGAGAAGGTTTACGTTTTGTGCATAACACTTTGGTCGGTGCAGGCTTAAGAGATCAAGTTAAAATTGGAGCGAGCGGAAAGATTATAAGTGCATTTGATATTGCCAGCACCTTTGCCCTTGGCGCAGATTGGGTCAATTCGGCACGTGGTTTTATGTTCGCGGTCGGATGTATACAGGCGCAAAGTTGTCATACCAACCAATGCCCTGTAGGCGTTGCTACACAAGACAAAGACCGACAAAAAGCCATTGATATACCAAGTAAAGCCGAGCGTGTTTTCCATTTTCATAAAAATACACTTCGTGCTCTTTCTGAAATGATTGCTGCCGCAGGTTTGAGTCATCCATCGGACATAAAAGCACATCATTTGGCGCAGCGATTGAACGATCGTGAAATTAAAAATTATGCTCAGATTCATTTTTTCCTTAAAGAAAATGAATTGCTGCAAGCTGATTTAAATGATGATGACAACTTTTATTATCGAATGTGGAAACTGGCAGATGCGAACACCTTTTAAATTGCCAAAAGAAAACCACGAATTCGTGGGTTTCCTTGCAAATTTTGCTTTAAAGGCATGAATGTGATCACATCACTAAGTCGTTAATAATAATAATTTTTAGGTTTGGCATGTAAGAATGCTGGAATCAAACCTGTCAGCGCCGCGCGAATATCTTCACGTTCATTAATCAATTGATGTGAACCTTCCTCCAGCATCAATAAAGTCTGCAATCTAAATTTACGGCGAATATATTCAATGTTGTAGCGCCAATCGACCGTTTGATCTAGCGCACCTTGCACTAACCAAACTGGAATTCGACAAGCGGGACGTTGTTCCATTTCCAACATCCATTTAGACATTGCCAGAATCCAATCCATGCCCATCATACGTGGCTGTAATGGGTCTTTTAAACGTACAAAACGCAAAAATTCAGGATTATGATTATTACGGCGGAAATGTCGAGGGACTTGAGTCTTAATACGGCGGATAATGCCTAAACCAACTGAATTATGCCACCACGCAGATTTCGCAGGTCGAATTAGTGGTGATAACAGTAAAACACGATCGACTATTGGGTCTTCACGACGTTCGGCAAATTCAAGTAAATGATGCATCCAAATCGCACCACCCGTACTTTGTCCAATGCCTAACCATGGTTTAGGCAATTGTGATGCACCACGCACCGCATCATAAACTGCATGTAAAACCTGTTGATAATGCTCAAAGTTTTGAATACTTGCAGGCGAGCCATTACTTAAACCATGTCCCGGCAAATCATAAGTAATCACACTAAAGCCTTGTTCGAGAATTTCTTTAATAATGGGCTGATAAATACCGCTATGTTCCAAATAGCCATGTAATAGGCAAATCGTACCCTTAATTTTTTCTTCTTTAGGCTGAAAAACTTGCACATGCAAACGGAACAAGTCCGTTTCCACAAAACCTTGCCAATGTTCGCATTCCAATAAATTTAAAGCATAAAGTTTACGATATGCCACTAAAGCATTGTTAGGCTCAATCTGTTGCGATAAATCCAATGCATCCAACACATGAGGCGTGGTATCTCGATTCGGTATGGGTAAATCAAGCTGTTTTAAAATATTAGGATTCAAAAACGGAATCGTAGACATTAGGGAATCTCTCGGCAGTCACTTGAACCTAGCCACATATCACGAATGGTGGCGAGCATTTCATAATTGGCACGACGGCTATGATCGTAGTTTCGTTGGCTTGGTCGCCATTGCGTTAATGTGGTTGGCATTGGTGCAATTACGGGCACAGTTTCTATACCGTTTAAAGCAAACAAACGGCGTGTGCGTGGCATGTGGTATTCATCTGTTATTAGCATGATAGTTGGCGCACCACCTTTTTTCTGTAATAACAAAGAACTAAATCTCGAATTTTCGCAGGTATTCATGCTTTTATTTTCAAGTAACTTGGCTTCAATGCCTCGCTCTTGTAACCATGCTTGCATATACGGAGCTTCAACGCCACTCAGTACAATGGGTAATTTATATTGTTTCTCGACTTCTAGGGTTTTTTCTAAACGTAGACGGGTGTAATTATTCACCACAATATCTTTGCCATTTGCGCCGAGCGTCAATCCACCGCCTAGCACCACAATTGCATAAGGTTGTGACTTCGCAATATTTTGAGTTGCATGATTTTTATTTTGAGAAAGCTCAGGCAGATCTTTGTTTGGCGGCTCCTGTTCTGCGACTTCACTAGCAGCCTGTACAGGATACGACTCCAAGAAAGCTAAATACTTTTCCATTAACGCCTGATTAACTGGCGTATTCCACTTTAAAAATTCGTTTGGAGAGCTTGCCGCTACATCAGAAGCGGTTTGATCCTGTTCAGGTTGTTCCTTGATTTCAATTAGCTTAGTCTTATTCGCATCCTCAGCTTCATCCTGATGTTCTTGCTCTTGTTGGATGAGTTTCAACAAAATTTGATAACGTGTTTGAATTAATTTTGCATCCTCTGATTGTTCAGGCTGTGAAGGTTTTTCAATTAATTTGAGATAGGCCTGCCGTGCAATCCAAATTTTTGAACCTGGTTCTAAATTTTCATGTTCACTTAATGCAGCAGGTTTCTGACTCCGTGCTGCCACCTCATTCACATCGACAGGGACAAAATGATTTAGACCTTTGACTGCAAGCTGTGAGTAAAAAGGCGAGTATAAAAAAAGTACAAAACAGCCCATCAGTACGAAAAGTATGGTAACTACACGTACTAAACTGACCATCCAATGTACTTTTGTCATGCTGCTCCTCATTCTGAGTGCGACTGGATTAAACCTAGTGCACTGTATAGCACAGGTTCAGGCTCCAAAAGAATATTAAACTTCTGTTTTACATCATTTTGTACAGCTTGATAGGTGCTTTTGACATCGGCTAAAGACGCCTCTGCATAATTCACAAGTACCAAAGCCTGCTTATCAAACATGCCGACAGAACCTAATTGCTTACCTTTCCAACCTGTTTGGTCGATTAACCACCCTGCGGCAACTTTCACTTGATTATTAGGTTGAGGATAATGCGGAATATTCGGAAATTGCTGCACAATACTTTCAAATTCGATTACATTGAGTAACGGATTTTTAAAGAAACTTCCGACATTAGGAAATGTTTTAGGGTCAGGCAATTTGCTTTGGCGAATATGGATGACTTGATTTTGCAAATTTTCAGCCGTGAGATGTTCGCCAACGGCCTGTTTTAAATCACCGTAATTCAGTTTTAAATCGGCTTGTTTGAGCAACTTAAACGTCACACTCACAATGATGTAACGATTGGGTTGATCTTTAAAAATACTATGACGATATGCAAAATGACAATCTTCGGCAAAGATCGAAGTGAATTGCGCTAGCTGGCGGTCATACACTTGCACAGATTGAATAAATTCACCAACCTCAACCCCATAAGCACCAATATTTTGTACCGGAGATGCCCCAACTAAACCGGGAATTAACGCTAGATTTTGTAAACCGAACCAATGTTGCTGCGTGCTATAAAGCACAAAATCATGCCAGTTTTGACCTGCCCCAACTTGAACGCTAATCGTTTGATCATCTTCTTCAAGAACGTCAATACCTTGAATATTTAAATGCAATACCAATGCTTGAATATGCTCTGGTAATAACACATTACTGCCGCCAGATAAAACTAGAACATTAAGCTGCTGCTGTTGTGCAAATTGCAAAGCATTAACGACATCTTCCGCAGAATTGATTTGTACATAGTGTGACGCCACAGCATTCAAATTTAAGGTGTTTAGTGTTTTAAGTTGAACCTGTTGCTGTATTTGCATCTTGAATAATCCTATTGCGCGGCGTTGCGCAATTGCATTTGAAAAAGTTTGACCCATGCCTGACTACTCGACTCGCATTGATCTAGCACACGATCAAAACCATCTGCACCACCATAATAAGGATCAGGGACAGCTTTTTGTGTAAATTCCGAATCATGCTCACTCATCAAAGCAATTTTAGCCCGAATTTGATTTCTACCGAATTGACAAACAGCGGACGACATCAATTTTTCAATGTCATCAAAGTTTTCATAATCCATTGCTAAAATCAGATCAAAATCTCTAAAATCTTCTACAACTAATTGTCTAGCGCGCAAGGCCGATAAATCATAGCCACGCTTAAGTGCATGCTTTTGGCTGCGTAAATCGGGAGCTTTGTTCGGATGATAATTGCTTGTTCCCGCAGAATCGACCTGTACATTAAGACCATGCGCATCACAATAATGTCTCAGGATTACTTCGGCAGTCGGCGAACGGCAAATGTTTCCTAAACAGACACATAACACCTTATACGGCGTTTGCGATGGCATAGATCACCTCAAAGCTACACTTTTTACAGACTCTTATGGTAATTTATTTGAGCGATGAAACCTATAGTCGCTCTAGATAAAAATGTTGTATTTATTGGGATTTATAGATGCATTCGTGAATCATTCATGTAATTTATCCCTCAACGATAATCCAACCAGTCACAAGGATGCGTGTATGAATCCATTTCAATTTCAGACCGTTCCCAACATCATTGCTGGGTTGGGCTCTATTCAAGAACTTAAAAATATTATTGCGCAACAGAATTATCGTAAGGCGTTATTAGTCACCGATGCTGGACTGATTCAACATCAGCTACATATGCCAGTTTTAGAGATTTTAAAACAGTCCAAATTGAATGTAATTATTTATTCAGATATCCAAGCCGACCCACCTGAACATATTGTGTTGGAAGCCGTAGATTTTGCCAAACAAGAAAAGATTGACCTGATTATTGGTTTTGGTGGCGGCAGCTCGATGGATGTGGCGAAAATTATTGCCTTACTTGCACATCCCAAACAGAAGCAAAAATTGAGTGAAATTTATGGAATCAATCAGGCCAAAGCCCCCCGTTTACCGCTTATTTTGATTCCAACAACTGCGGGCACAGGTTCAGAAGTCACGCCTATTTCCATTGTTACAACAGGCACGACCACCAAAATGGGCGTGGTTTCACCTGTCCTTTATGCCGATGTTGCCATTGTCGATGCCACATTTACACAAAACCTCCCGCATCACATTACGGCAGCAACAGGTATTGATGCGATGGTGCACGCCATTGAAGCCTATACCTCAAATATGAAAAAGAATTTTTATGCCGATATGTTGGCAAAGAATGCACTGGTTCTACTCAATCAAAATTTAACTAAGGTACTGAATAATGGTGCAGACTTAGAAGCACGGCAGAACATGTTAATTGGTTCGTTGTTGGCAGGACAAGCCTTTGCCAATGCGCCTGTTGGAGCAGTACATGCCTTAGCATATCCTTTGGGAGGTCATTTTCATCTTTCGCATGGACATAGTAATGCCCTTGTTTTGGTCGAAGTATTGAAATTTAACGTGCCCAAAGCCAAACAATATTATGCTGAGTTAATGCAACTGCTTGACCCGCGTAGTACAGGTTGTGTCGATGGACTCTGTGATTTATTTATTGACCATATGCAAAATCATTTGCAGCAAAGTGGTCTAACTTTAAAATTAAAAGACTTAGATATTGCAGAAGCAAAATTACCACAACTTGCCAAAGATGCGATGTTGCAAACTCGACTGTTGCAAAATAATCCGAGAGAAATGACCGAGCAAGATGCATTACAGATTTATCAGGCGATTTATGCATGAGTAAACCAATTTTAAAAACACGAGAACAATTTAAGTTCTTTTTTAGTATCCAAACCCGTTGGGCGGATAACGATATTTACGGTCATGTGAATAATGTCACTTACTATAGTTACTTCGATACAGCCGCAAATTCTTTACTGATTCAGAAAACAGGCTTTGATATTCACCATAGTAAAATGATTGGCTTAGTGGTCGATTCTGCTTGTAGTTTTTTACAAGAGTTGTCATTTCCTGAAGTTGTTGAAGTCGGCGTTGCCATTGGCAAAATTGGCAATTCTTCGTTGAGATATGAACTGGCAATATTCAAACAAAATCAACAACTCGCTGCTGCACAAGGACATTTTGTGCATGTGTTTGTCGATAGAGAATCGCGTCAAACGGTTACTATTCCGCAAACAATGCGAGATTTACTCGCCGAGTATTTGCTCAACGAATAAAAGGCAAACTTTGAAATTTGTCTTTTCTGTAAACTGATTAAGACTTCAATTGAATATTTTGCAGTTCTGCATCAAAGCCTTGTATTAAACTTTGAATTGTCGGTTCTTGCTGCAATAGCTCAACTGCACGATTAAACGCTTTTTCTTTACGTTCAGATAGCAAGTTTAAAGGCGTGATTGAATCGAGCGCACCATATTGAACACTAAATTGCGTATTTGACCATTGTGCTTTCAACGCTTCCTCTAAACCATGCTGTAATTGCGATAACATGCCTTCATAGTCTTGAGTGATATGTAAAACTGATACACCATTAATCTGCCCAATCATAATGCCATGTTGAGCCAACTCCTGTACCGCAGCTGAAAGTTGGCTGGTTCTAAACCAATACTCCCACTTCTGCAACGTCCATTCACCCTCCAACGTTTGCACTTGAAGTTTGAGTATATCTTGAGGCATTAGCTCAGTTTTTTCAGCTTCTTGAGGCTGTGGTACGACCTCTATTGGCATTTCTACAGCTGATTCTGCCTGAACGAACTCTACAATTTCAGTGAGAACTTCAGGCTGCTCAAGTTCGATCAAATCGTCTTGTTGAACTTGCTGCTCTTCAATGTGTATCTGTTCTTTTTGTTGAATATTTTCTTCGACTGGGAAAAATAAAACATTGTCAGAATCGGTAATATCCGACTGATTATTTTGCGGTTCTTGTGACTGTTGTTGTGAATTATCTAATCCAATCAATGGTTCATTTTCTACATCAAAAACCATTATCTGGCTATTGTCTAAAACAGGTTTAGATACAGTCTCGGCGTGAATGATTTCTTGAGTAGCTTGAACTACAACCGCAGCCGTTTCAGGACTATGCTGCAACTGCTGTGAGTTTGAAGATTCTAGCCCACTTGAGATAACAGGCATGACCTTAGGCTGATTTATTTGTGTATTGCTCGGCGAAATGGTGATTTCATCAGCCGACATAGGTCTAAATGCTAGCAAACGCAATACACACATTTCAAAACCTTGTTCTTGCGTGACTGCAAGTTGCAAATCCGAACGTCCCTTACATGCAATTTGATAATACAACTGCAAGTCTTGCGCCGAAATGAATTGCGATAATTGCACAATTTTTCGATTTATTTCTTCGCTATATTTCAAAGCTAAATCAGGAATATATTGCAACAAAGCCAATTCATGTAAGGTCGAAACCAATTGATCCAGCACCATAGATACATCTAAAGCCTGTTGTCTAAATTGCAACAGTAACTGACTCACGCGCGCTTGATAGTTCTGGTGAATTGCCAAAATTAAATCATAAATAATAGTGCGGTCGATCAAACCCAACATGTCTTTCACATCTTGATGATGTACTGCACCTTGACCATAAGCAATCGCTTGGTCAGTTAAAGAAAGCGCATCACGTAATGAGCCTTGCGCAGATTCAGCAATTTGCCAAATGGCATCTTGATCAGCTTCGATCTGCTCTTGCGTTAAAATCGTACGCAAATGTGAGGTAATTTCATCGACCGCCAAGGGACGCAAAGTAAATTGCAAACAGCGTGAAATCACGGTAATTGGTAATTTTTGTGGATC
>JAVXBC010000001.1:31946-34220 GCA_036660195.1 Acinetobacter sp. | reverse complement strand
GCAAAGTAAATTGCAAACAGCGTGAAATCACGGTAATTGGTAATTTTTGTGGATCAGTCGTGGCAAATAAAAACTTCACATGTTCAGGTGGTTCTTCTAAAGTTTTTAAAAGCGCATTAAATGAATGCGTTGAGAGCATGTGTACTTCATCAATCAAATAGACTTTGAAGCGACCTTGCGTCGGCGCATAAGGTACATTATCAAGCAATTCACGCGTATCTTCGACTTTAGTTCGGGATGCAGCATCAATTTCAATTAAATCAATAAAGCGACCTTCATTGACTGCCTTGCAAGTGGCGCATACTTCGCAAGGTGTTGACGTCACGCCTGTTTCACAGTTCAAGCATTTGGCTAAAATACGAGCAATAGTGGTTTTTCCAACACCACGCGTCCCCGTAAATAAGTAAGCATGATGCAAACGTCCACGCTCCAACGCATTACTTAATGCACGAGAAACATGGTTTTGCCCCACCAACTCATTGAAATTACGCGGACGATATTTTCTAGCCAGAACTTGATACATGTATGCTCCTTTTCGCCACTCAAGAATACTGTTTTTTTGAATTGCTGTGAACGAATACATGCGTGTTTACACAAGATTAAATCTATTCAATGAAAGATAAGACTTAATTACACATTTCTCATCCATTATTCAAGACTTGCACCTACCAACAACTCAAGGGACAATAGTCATCATTTTTATATTTTGGATTTATTCCAATGTCGCAAGCTTTAAGCGTCTTAGGCGGTATCACCGCAGAACAGTTTTTAACAGAATATTGGCAAAAAAAACCGTTATTGGTGCGTAATGCCATGCCAGAAGTCATTGGTCTTTTACAACCTGATGAAATTCAAGAACTGGCTTTGGAAGAACATGTTAGTGCACGCCTAATTCGCCAAAAGAATAAAAATCCAAACGAATGGCATGTTAAATCTTCACCGTTAACCAAAGGCGATTTCCAGAAATTACCCAATCTTTGGACAATTTTAGTGCAAGCAGTCGACCATTATTCATTTGATGTCGCTGAACTTTGGAAAAAATTTGCCTTTATTCCGCAATGGCGTCGCGATGACATTATGGTGTCTTATGCACCCAAAGGTGGTTCTGTGGGTAAACATTTCGATTTTTACGATGTCTTTTTAGTGCAAGGTCATGGACACCGACGTTGGCAACTCGGTCAAATGTGTGATGAAGCAACTGCTTTCATTCCTGACCAACCTTTAAAACTCTTGGTTGATTTAGACATTCATTTTGATGAAGTATTAGCGCCTGGAGATTTACTCTACGTTCCCCCTGGTTTGGCACACTATGGCGTGGCTGAAGATGATTGCCTGACCTATTCATTTGGTTTCCGCATGCCAAATTTGGCGGACATGACGGAACGACTAAGTGAACAGCTTGCAAATAATCCTGTCATAAAAAAACCTTTACTCGATATTTCGCGGACACAAGCCACCGCCGTTGGTGAAATAAATGCGACTGAATTTTCTTATTTTAAAAAGCAACTATTGGATTATCTACAAGATGCGCCAGAGTTTGATGCTGCAATCATGGCATATATGAGTGAGTCTAAATATCCTGATAGTCTAACTGAACCCGATGAAATCACTGCGGATGATCTAAGTGAAATCATTGATACAGGGTTTGAGTTATTGACCGAACCTGCGTCAAAACTGCTTTACCAAAAGAATGGCGAATCGATTGAGTTTTGGGCAAATGGCGAAGCTGTTTGTGTCTCAAAATCATTTGGAAAGGCCCTGAAACAAGTCGCTGATGGCGAACGCTTTGCATTTGACGAACAATTCAACCAACCTGAAATACTAGACGATGTTGCTCATCTACTCAATAATTCGGTTTTAATGTTATTACCACCAAATTAACACGTTGTACTGTAGTCAATTCAATGAATGGAATTGACTACAGCTTATTATTTATATTCATAATATTACTCAATATTTTTTGTGTTTTAGAATAAAGGAATATTTTTATATAAAAATGCATCTCATTTAATTAAGACAACCGACGAACAATCAATTATTTTTCTACAATATTTTCTAAATGCCGTGTAAAATCCTACTCAGCTGTTGAGTCGTTTCCTGTATGGTGCACTTGGCAAAGCGTCAACTCGAGGGATTGTATGTCAAAGAAGCAAGATATTATTAATACGGCGTTAAAACTATTTAATTCACATAGCTACAACTCTATTGGTGTAGATCGGATTATTAGCGAGTCGAATGTTGCGAAAATGACTTTTTACAAATACTTTCCTTCTA
>JAVXBC010000001.1:0-31846 GCA_036660195.1 Acinetobacter sp. | reverse complement strand
ATTATTAGCGAGTCGAATGTTGCGAAAATGACTTTTTACAAATACTTTCCTTCTAAAGAAAAGCTTATTGAAGAATGTCTTATCCAACGTAATATCAATCTTCAGACCTCACTCAATGCAACACTTGAGCAATGTGATCCGACCAATTATCTCGAACAAATCAAAGCAATCTTTCATTGGTATACAGTTTGGTTTGAAAGCGAAGACTTTAATGGCTGCATGTTCCAAAAAGCCCTTATAGAAGTTATTAAAATATATCCTTCGACATTAAAACCTGCGACTGAATATAAAACATGGTTAACTAATTTAACTCAGAATTTATTAAGAAATATGGATATTCAAAATCCAAATCATTTGGCGAATTTAATTGTCAGCATCTTAGATGGCATGACTATTCAAGCCCATATTAATAGACATACTGTTCAATTAGAAGAATATTGGAAACGTGTTGAGCATTTAATCCAGTTCGAAAAATCAATGGCTTAGTGTCGAACTTATTTTAGTTATTTTAACTAATGGGAAAAATAAAAATAAAGCGTGAATTATAATAATTGTTTTGCTCACGCTTGCGTCTGATTAAAGAATAATTAAATTATTCCCTCTTGAAATGGCTTAGTTGCCACCTTTATTTATTTTTATATAGACAGATTTGTCTGTCTAAAATCAATTATATGAATATTTTTACAAAGTGCAATTCTTTTTTATATTTTTTTCATTTCATTCCGAAATTCTAAATAACCAACCACATTATTAAGAAAATATAAACAATTGACTTGAAGGTCTTCTCCTGCGATTCGTAAAATATTTGAAACAGTTGACTATGTTAAAGCAAGAGTCTTTGCGAAATGAATAACGTGTATCGACATGACATAAAGCCAAACAGATATTTACATCAAGACCACAACAGACATTGCACGTCCAAATATTTCACACTCACTCTTGCTCAGGGCTAAATCCTTAGAAAAAATATGAATTACAGCTTTCATTCATCTTATTTCTACTTAGAATAGACAAATAAATGATTTCGATATTGCAGCATGAAACACTTAAATCAAGGAATCTCCCGACTGTTTCCCGCTAAAGATTGGTTAAGTCATTATCAATTTGCAACTTTTAAATCAGACTTGGTTGCTGCACTAATTGTTTTGGCGATGTTAGTACCCCAAGGGATGGCATATGCCATGCTTGCAGGTTTGCCGCCAATTATGGGCATCTATGCCAGCATTCTTCCGATGATCGTTTACGCATTTACAGGAAGTAGCAGCACCCTCTCTATTGGCCCTGTTGCCATTATTTCCATGATGGTTTATTCCGCGCTTAATCCATTATTTCCAGTAGGCTCTATTGCGTACATCGAAGCTGCCTGTTTGCTCGCCATATTGGTCGGCATTATTTCCTTAATTTTAGGTTTATTTCGTTTTGGGTTTTTGATACAGCTCATCAGCCAGCCTGTGATTCACAGTTTTATTATTGCATCTGCTTTGCTAATTGCGTTGGGACAATTTAAGTTTTTGCTTGATATTCCATTACAAGCCAATAATATTCCTGAACTTATTTTAAGTTTTTCTCAATATTTTTCTCAAATCAATTTAATGAGTGTAGCTCTAGCAAGCATTGCGGTTGGCATATTGCTCATTTTACCTAAGCTCATTAAATCTGATTTTTTCAATAAAATTATTCCGTTATTGTTAGTGTTTTCGTCTATTGCCGTTATTTCTTTTTCAGGATTACAACTTCAAGAGATTAAAACCGTAGGCATTATTCCGACAGGATTCCCGAGTCTACAATTGCCATCATGGAATTTGGCTTTAATTCAAAAGTTACTTCCTAGTGCGTTAATGATCGCCATGATTAGTTTTGTTGAATCCTTAGCAATTGCCCAAGCGACTGCATTACAAAAACGTGATGATTTAAATAGCAATCAAGAACTTATTTCGCTTGGTTTCGCTAATATTGTTGCAGGTTTTAATGCTGGATTCCCTGTTTCGGGCAGCTTATCTCGTACCGTTGTAAATGCCGATGCTGGCGCAAAAACACCGATTGCTGGCGTCTTATCTTCTTTGTTCATGATCATAATTAGTCTATATGTAACTGGTTTTTTTCAGAACTTACCGCTTGCGGTTTTAGCTGCAACAATTTTGGTTTCGATTTGCAAATTAATTCGTTTACAACCGTTTATTGATACTTGGAAATATTCTAAAGCCGATGGTTTTGCCATGTGGGCAACATTTTTAGGCGTAATCTGTATCGATATTTCGACAGGGTTGTTGATTGGAATTGTACTCACATTTGTGCTGCTACTGTGGCGAATTAGTCGCCCACATATTGCGGTGATTGGTCTAATTCAAGGAACGCAACATTTTAGAAATATCTCACGATATGATGTGATTACATCACCCACAATTGTGGCGTTTCGTGTCGATGAAAATTTAAGCTTTCTCAATGCACATATCTTAAAAGGTAAAATCATTACTGAAATCAGTCATAACTCTCAACTTCAACATGTGATTATTAATTGTTCGAGCATCAGCAATATTGATTTGAGTGCTTTAGAAATGTTACACGATCTAAATCAGTCTTTGGCTCAGCTGAATATTCAACTGCATCTTTCTGAAGTTAAAAGTCCAGTGATGGATCGTTTATCTGGTTCTAAACTCGCCGATGAACTAACAGGAAAAATATTTCTCTCGCACTATCAAGCCATACAAAGTCTTTCACCAGAAATGCTGCAATAAACGATGATAAATCAGTATTTTTAATTTATCTTGTCGCTCGCTTTGCCCTGTTTTATACTTCCTTGTGTCCTTTTTTTCTAAAAAATTTTATATTTTTAAAAATCCATAGGTTTATATGCCACTTCAACGTTTGCCCAATTGGATTCAGCTTAGTGTTTTTTTATTGGCGCTCAATGCTGGAATGGTCAATGTTTTAGGTCTAATTACTGTTCTACATCAATCTGTTTCCCATATGACAGGCAATGTCAGTATGCTCGCCATGAGCTTAGTTCAGTGGCAACCTGAACATTTTGTTTATCTAAATTTGGTGGTTCTTTGTTTTATTTTAGGCTCATTTATTAGTGGTCTGATTCTAAGCGACAGTCATGTCGGATTGAATCGCCACTGTGGATTTCCACTTAGTTTAATCGCATTTTTTCTATTACTAACGTGGTTACTACTGCCTTATTTTCCACGTTATGCTTTATTGTGGGCCTGTATTGCGATGGGCATCCAAAATGCGATGGTGAGTCATTATAAAGGTGCGATTATTCGTACCACGCACTTATCAGGCGTACTTACTGACATCGGACTCACTCTCGGCTATTGTGTTCGTGGCTTAAAAATTGAAAGTCGTCGGATCGTACTACATATACTGATTTTTATAGGTTTTTTAATTGGTGGATTGATCACAAGCCTGCTGTATCCTTATTTTAAATTACAGACTTTTTTAATACCCACAACTTTAAGTTTTTGCATGGCTATAATTTACTGGGTTTACTATTTTCGCGTCTCATCAAACTTACATTTGGATTGAATTATGGTTAAAAATGCATTGCAGGCTCAATTACTCAAAGCGGGTTTGGTCGATCAAAAGAAAGCGAAAAAACTCAGTAAACAGGCAACGCATGAACAACGTACAGGGCAAAATGATGATGCTGTAATTAAGGCTGGGATTGAACAATCTAAACAAGAAAAACTTGCTAAAGACCAAGCTTTGGATCAGGAAAAGCAACGTGTATTGGAGCAAAAAACCTTAAAAGCTTCGATTATTCAAATGATTCAACATCATAAAATCCAGCAAACTGAAGGCGATGTGGTTTATCAATTTATTGATGAAAATAAAATCAAAAAAGTATATCTGTCACAGCCCATTTATAATGCTTTGGTTTCAGGCTCTCTAATGATTGCCAAAGATCAAGATCGCTATGCCTATTTACCCAAAGCATTAGCCGAAAAAATTGATCAAAAAATGCAAGGTTTTATTTTAATCAACCAACAAACTGAGCAGAACAATCAAACGACGGATGAAGAAGATCCGTATGCAGCGTATGTGATTCCAGATGATCTGATGTGGTGATCCAATTTGGATGAATGATTATGAAAATTCATTCTGAAAAGGCGACATCTATCTCCAAAAATATTCGATGAATCTATACAGCAAAAAATTAATGGGATGTTTTGAGATTAAAAAGCATTTATATTGATAACTCTGGTCTTTATACCGAAAGGAAAAAACGATGTTGCAATGGTTTGAAAAATTAGTCGATCCCTATCCAAGCAAAGACTTAAACAAACCATTACCCACCACGTTCTTTGCATTTGTTTGGCAAGCGACGGAAGGCATTCGACCATATTTATTTTTATTGGTTGCATTGACTGCTGCTGCGGCATGTTTTGAAGCATTATTTTTTTCTTATATTGGTAAATTGGTAGATTGGCTGAGCAAAAGCCAACCGAGTACTTTTTTAAGTCAAAACCAACAGAATATCCAGTTGTTGATTACTATTCTATTTGCCAATATTTTCTTTGTTAGTTTTCAAGCGATTATTAAACACCAAGTACTTTACAGCAATTTCCCAATGCGGATGCGCTGGCGTTTCCATAATTTATTATTGCAACATAGTTTGGACTTTTTCCATACCGATTTTGCTGGTCGCCTATCTGCCAAAGTCATGCAGACCGCGTTGGCGGTTCGTGAATTTTGGATGATTCTGGGCGATATACTGGTATATGTGCTGATTTATTTTATTACGATCAGTTTCGTCCTTGGTTCAATTTCCCCTATTTTGGTGATTCCACTTTTGCTTTGGTTGGCAATATTCATTGGCGTGGCGAGTTATTTCATTCCTCGATTGGGAAAAATTTCTGCGGAACAAGCTGATGCCCGCGCGGTGATGACCGGTCGTGTCACCGATGCTTATACCAACATTCAAACCGTGAAATTATTCGCTCATGCGGGTCGTGAAAGCCAATATGCCAAAGAATCCATGAAAGAATTCATGGTCACTGTTTATCAGCAAATGCGTTTAGGCGTGAAATATCAGATCAGCATTCGCTTACTGAGTGCTTTTCTTTATATTGCCGTTATTGGAACTTCAGTTTGGCTGTGGACACAAGGTCAGGCAGGTATTGGTGTAATCGCTGCGACTACTGCAATGGTACTGAAATTGGACAGTATGGCTGAATTTATGATGTGGCATATCACCATGTTGTTTGAAAATGTCGGCACCATTCAAGATGGAATGAAAACCTTAGGTACGCCGATTCAAATTCAAGACCAGCCAAATGCCACAGAACTTAAAATTAAACAAGGTGCAATACAATTCGAAAATGTCAGCTTTGCCTACAACCAAAAAAATGTCATAGATGGCTTTAATTTAAATATTCAAGCAGGCGAAAAAATTGGTATCGTGGGTCGTTCTGGCGCAGGAAAATCAACACTGATCCAACTGCTCTTACATTTTTATAATATTAAAAATGGTCGTATTTTGATTGATGGTCAAAATATTCAACAGGTTACTCAAGATAGTTTACGCGCCAACATCGCTTTGGTCACTCAAGACACGTCCCTACTTCATCGAACTGTTGCTGAAAACATTAAATACGGTCGTCCGAATGCAAGCCAAGAAGACATTAATCAAGCTGTGAAAAAAGCCAAAGCAGATGAATTTATTCCACAATTAACCGATCTAAAAGGTCGCGTTGGTTATGATGCCTACGTCGGCGAACGTGGAGTAAAACTCTCTGGTGGTCAACGTCAACGTATTGCTATTTCACGAGTTTTCCTCAAAGATGCGCCAATTTTGATTTTGGATGAAGCGACCAGTGCTTTGGATTCGGAAGTTGAAGCAGCGATTCAATCCAGTTTAAACGATTTGATGGTCGGTAAAACCGTAATTGCCATTGCACACCGATTATCGACCATTGCGCAAATGGATCGCTTGATCGTGCTTGATCAAGGCAGAATTGCGGAACAAGGCACACATGCAGAACTTATCGCCAATGATGGTTTGTATGCACAACTATGGAAACGTCAGACAGGCGGTTTTTTAGTTGAGCAACGTGCTATTCAACATCATGAGGAAGAGGAAAAAGAATAATGTTGTATTTGGACGACTTGCATATCGGCGATCGTTTTGTCAGTCGCGAATATGAAATGACGCTGGAACAGATTCAACAATTTGCCGAACTGTATGATCCACAGCCTTTCCATTTAGATGAACAAAAAGCGGTACAGCATCCTATTTTTCAAGGTTTAGCGGCAAGTGGCTGGCACACATCTGCTGTGGTGATGCGATTATGGACGGAATGTTTTCCAATCGCAGGAGGTTTGCTCGGAACAGAATCGAATCTCCGTTGGCCACGCCCGACTCGAGTTGGTGATAAAATTCATGTCGAGGTTCAGATTACAGCAATTGTGCCATCCAAAAGTAAAAATGATCGTGGTATTGTCAGTTACGTTACGCAAGCTTTGAATCAACATGGTGATGTATTATTAATCTCGGACACCAAGATTTTGGTGTTTAGAAAATCAACCATTTGATCAGAAATGATGTGATACTTTTGTCCAACAATTTTAGGGGTTTATGCACTAATTTCATGCAAATATGACAGTGAATATTGTGTAATAGTGATAAAGCAACGGAAAGCACATGAAGAATATCTCAAGTCGTCAAGATCAAGGCATACCTGGGGTCTATGGTTTATTGTTATTAGATGTCGTTTCACGCTGGGGCTATAACGATGAAGCCTTATTTTCGCCTTTCAATTTCACCAGTGAACAACTTGCCGACATAAACTACAGAATCCCGAGTGAGACCGCCAACGAATTAGTCAAATATGCATTACACCTGACTAATGAAAGCACTCTCGGTTTTCATATCGGCACGCAAATGCGTATTTCTATTCATGGCTTTATTGGCTATGCCATTATGACAGCACATGACATTACCGATGCCGTCGCCCTAGCTAGTCGTTTCATTCAACTTCGTTTGCCATTTTTACAACTGCATTTTTCCACCTTTGGGCCCAAAGCCACTTTACAATTACAGTGTGATATTGAAGTTGAACCCTTGCGCACCGAAATAATTTTAGGGTTAACCATTGGCATTATCACCATGGCAAAAGCACTGACGGGTAGTGAAGACTTATATGGCGAGATCGATTTAGATTTTCCAGAACCCGCAGGTTTTGAAAAATACAGGGGGAAAATGAGCAGTATTGTTCGCTTTAACCAGCCTCACCTGCTTGCCAGTTTCGATAAAAAATATCTTGGCTTAAAAATGGTCAATGCCGACCCAATTGCCAGCCAAATCGCCATCAATCAATGTGAAAGTGAACTTTCTGCATTGGGTGAGCGTCGCCGTTTAGCCATGCGTGTTCGTGATATTTTGACGAACGCTGAGCAGCATTATTTAAATATTGAAAACGTCGCCGAACGGCTCTGCATGTCAGATCGGACTTTAAAACGCCAATTAGCCGCAGAAAATACGTCATTTTCAAACATCGTCGATGAAGTGCGTTATCGTCATGCGACCTCGCTACTTTCTCGAACGGATTATAGTTTGGAACAAATTGCCGACCAATTGGGTTATTCTGATGTGGCAAATTTTAGCCGTGCTTTTAAGCGTTGGAGTGGTCGTAGCCCAAGTAATTGGCGTAAAGACCCTTATTTATAAGATCACAACAGACATTTATAAATACTTTTGTTTTTATAGAAAAACCTGTATAAACCACACAAAATTTAAGATTGTTAAGGAGTTGTCATGAATCATCCAGCAGATTTGAAATATGCATCGACACATGAATGGGTCAGAATTGAAGGTGACTTGGTCGTTACAGGCATTAGTGACCATGCTCAAGATGAATTAGGAGATTTGGTTTATGTCGAAACTCCAGAAGTTGGAAGTCATGTAACTGCGACCGAACAAGCAGGTATCGTTGAATCGGTGAAAACCGCTTCAGATATTCATGCACCAGTGTCAGGTACAGTGGTTGAAGTAAATACAGCGCTTGAGGATGATCCTGATTTTGTAAATGATGAACCTTATGGCAAAGGTTGGATTTATAAAATTAAGCCTGATAATTTGTCTGATGTTGAAAAATTACTTTCAAGTGAACAATACGAAGCAGGCTTATAATTTTCATTTGCCCGATCTAATCTGACTGTGTCTTTTAAATACGCAATGAAAAACTAAATACACAGTCGGATTCATCTTAAAACTCTCTTTCCCCCTACCTTTTCATTTTCCAACCATTTCGTATAGTTGAATTTTTCTCAACAAACTACTGTAGAGCCAATCATTGGTGTAAACTTTAGCCTTTGATTTTTATTGTGGTAACGAACATGGCAACTGTTGATCTTTTTGCAATTGGAAATGCACTCATAGACCAAGAATTTAAAGTATCGAATGAGTTTTTAACAGAACAAGCTTTGCAAAAAGGCACAATGCAGTTGACTGATGCAGCGACTCAAGCCGCGTTATATCAAAAATTACAAGACACACAAGCTTACAAGGGTCAAGCCAGTGGTGGTTCTGCTGCAAATACCACCGTTGCCTTTAGTGCATTGGGTGGAACTGCCTTTTATGGCTGCCGCGTAGGAAATGATGAACTTGGTAGCATTTATCTCAATGGTTTAAATGAAGCCAGCATTCAAACCACAGATCGTTCAATTAGCGAAGGTGTCACAGGTACTTGTATGGTTCTGATCAGCCCAGATTCAGAACGCACCATGCATACTTATTTAGGCATTACTGCTGAACTTTCGGCAGAACATATCGATTTCGATGGCTTAAAAACAGCGAAATGGCTTTACATTGAAGGCTACCTATCAACAAGTAATACAGCTCGCTTAGCGGTTAAACAAGCACGTGAAATTGCTAAATCGCATGGCGTTAAAATTGCCTTATCACTGTCTGACCCTGCAATGGTGCAATATGCACGCCAAGGCTTAGAAGAACTTCTTGATGATGGTGTCGATTTACTATTCTGTAATGAACAAGAAGCTCTTATGTTCACCAATACAGACAAGCTGGATGACGCGATTCAAATTCTTAAACAAAAAAATCAACACATTGTCATTACAAAAGGCGCACAAGGTGCCGTCATTATTGAACCTGCACAACAATTAAATGTAGCAGGTCGTGTCGTTACAGCCGTAGATACCAATGGTGCAGGCGATGCTTTTGCGGGTGCTTTTTTATATGCCCTTAATGCTGGTTTGAGCCTAGAAACAGCGGCGCAATTGGCGATTTTAATTTCGAGTGAAGTGGTTGCACAATTCGGGCCTCGTTTAAGCGTAGCGCGTTATGCTGAATTATTTGAACAATTCAAAAATACCCAACAGGAATGTGCATAAGATGGAAAAAATTTGCATGACTGAAGAGGTCTTGGAACGTGAATCGCGTGCATTTGATACCTTAAAAGGTACAACCATTTTTATTACTCAAAGAGATGGCTGTTTTTATGCATATCAGAATGTTTGTCCGCATCTTCAAACTGAACTTGAGTATTTAGAAAACCAGTTTTTAGACCAAGACCGCGAATATATTCAATGTTCAACTCACGGTGCGTTATTTTCTGTTGAAACAGGTGAATGCGTGTCTGGGCCATGCTTGGGTGACTCTTTAGAAAAAGTAAATTTGGAAGTCCATTCCGATGGTGGTATTTATATTGTAGATTAGAACTGAATTGATGAATTCTGCCATGACTGAGTTTTTTTTAAACTACTACCTTATGCCCTTTCACATGAGTGTGGTCGCTTTGATTTTACTCAGTCTCGCAGAAACCATTGGTATTTTTCTCGGTTACCGCCCGAGTCATTTGTTGCAAAGAATGACACCCGATTGGTTATTAAACTCGCCATTATTAGATGTTAAATTTTCCAAATATTTGATCGTGGTTTTTTTATTGATCAATTTTAGTTTTGCCGGCTATTTGCTAGAATTGTCTTTTTTTGCGATACAGCATTATTTTGTCTCACCTTATTATTTGCTGATTCCTGCTTTGGTGATCGACATCTTTTTTACTGTCTTTATGATTCATTGCTTAGACCAAGTGATTAAACCAAAAGTTTCACATTCTCCTACAAGTTTGGTCGGGCGTTTGGCCACAGTTTCGACGGGTATTGCACGTCCTGGTTTTTCCGCACAGGCTCGCGTTCGTGATGAGTTTGGTCAATTACATTATGTACAAGTTGAGCCAGAATACGGTGAACTGGAATTACAGGCGCAAGTTCTTCTAACTAAAAAGACCGCAGAATCTTATTACATTGCCAAAAAAGTTTTGGTTTCCAACCACTTATTTACCTTAGGGGATTAAAGTTAGCCGCTAAGATTTAAGTTGAATCTATTTTCTTATAATTTTTTTCATTTCAAGTAATTGAACAGGAACCAACGGTTTTCCAACATCTGCGCTGATTGGATAAGGCGCTGTTCCACCTGTAAGCTTATAACCTCGACGCTGATAATATGCCGTCAGCTCGGTTCTTATATCCAAAACATGCATCAATATTTCTGTAACTGCTGGATGCTTTTTCAAAATATGCACTTCTGCAAAATCTAGCATTTTTCGCCCATAACCAAAATTTTGAAAATTGGGATGAATAGCAAACGTCCCTATCTCGACACTATTTTTCTGATTACTTAATCCAATACACGCAATTGGCTGATTCGACTCAAACTCACCAACAAACAACTCAAAATTCGACTCTTGTAACATCATCTTTAACTGATTCTTGCTAATTCGTTGACCTTCGACAAATGCATGTTCTGTCGTCCAAGCTCGCGCTGATTGCATTCTATAAGCTACGTTGACCAACTCAACAACTTCATCTAAATCATGCTGTTGTATTTTTCTAATATTGAACGTCATTTCTATTTTTATTCAAACCATAAAAAACCGATGATAACATCGGCTCTTTAAAGAATCGGATAAATTAGATAAGAAAATTAATTCGTTTGACCTGCCAACCACGCCATGAATTTTTGGCGTTCAGCCTTAGACGCTTTTTGCCACAACTCAACCAATTGCTGATCTGCTGTTACTGCACTTCCGCTATTTGATGTTGAAGTCACAGGTACAACGGCATTCGGAGCGTAAACAGCAGCAGGTTGATTTACCACATTGTTTTTATTCTTTTGCGTTAAATCTAAAGTACGACTGATTAAATTACTGCCTGAAAACCATGGCTGTACTTCATTATTCGCGCCAGTTTGCTGAACCACGAGTTGCTTATTTTGATCATATAAAGCGACTGTTGGTTGGTCTGCGTATTTTTTTGCAGCTTCAAAATTCTTTGGCGCATCAATCAAAGCCAAACGATAAGTCTGATTATCTTGAAGATTTGCCGTTTGGATGGTAACTACACCTGATTTAACGATGTCGTGCTCACCATTTAAATGATCAAAATATTCACGATAACGCACGTTTACAGTTAAGTTTCCAGCATCGACCTTATAATCTTTTTTCGTTGAAGGAACCAGTCCCGTATTCACTTCTTGACCATTTACAGCAAGAATCACAATTTGTTCAGGCGCAGTAAGCGTAACCGCTGAAAAAACTGAACTACTGAATAATAAACCTAAAGTAGCAACACCAACTTTTAAAGACATGAACGCTTCTCGATATATACAAAGGATGGAATCGTATGCACTATGCTACGAAATTATGACTATTTTATGACAATAAAATAACCTGTCTATTCCTATCCATTGGCTTTTTTTAGATAAGAACATTCATTTTAATGCTAAAACTTAAAGGTTATTACAATAATTTTTGATGATGATAGTTTGAATGAAGTAATAAAAAAGAGCACGTTAAAGTGCTCTCTGTAATACGGCTGATATGAATTTAGTTGAAAGTTTTGAAACGTTCAGCATCATCCATAAAGGTTTTTTCGCCCGCTTCCGCTTCAATAGAACCAAAAACCAACTGTGCACGAAGTTTCCAGTTTGAAGGAATATCAAAAGTTTCAGCCACTTCAGCATCCACGATTGGATTATAGTGCTGTAAAGATGCACCAATACCTATTTCAGCCAATGCTGTCCATGTTGCAAACTGTGCAATTGCACTTGAATGTTCAGACCAAACAGGGAAATTATCTGCATACAGCGCAAATTGCTCTTGTAAATTTTTTACTACAGCTTGATCTTCATAGAATAATGCTGTTCCAAAACCTGCAGAAAAGCTATCAATTTTCGCACTAGTATTGGCAAACGCTTCAGCTGGAACCATTTTACGTAAAGTTTCTCTTACGATTTCCCAAAATTTAGTGTGCGACGCACCGTATAACGTTACGACACGCGAGGTTTGTGAGTTAAAAGATGATGGACTGTGTTTTACCGCCTCACGAATTGTTTGTTCTATTGTGGCATGGTCAACTGAAAGATTTTTGCCAATCGCGTAAATGGTACGACGTGTTTTAATATGCTTTAGAAAGTTACTCATTGTTATTCCTACCTGTACCCTTTGGGGTGTTATCTTTGGATTGAAAGAAGTGTATAACGCCATACTTTTTAAGAATAGACTGAAAAACACGACAGATCGTTTCATTTTTGAAACACATTAAATTATGTATTTTTCACTCATTAAAATTAGGATACTGAATCAGTATCTCTTTAACATACTTGTATACCAAATAGGCTCGCCATAATTCAAATACTGTTAAAAACGAAGAAAGTAACATTGTCAGATAAATATCAAAATCTGAGGTCAGATGTGATGTTTTTACGACATAAATAAAAAAATGGAAGCCGAAAAAACTATAGAAATACCACGCCTTTTGGAATAATGGATGTTCCAATGCCTTTTCTCTTGCTTTTCTTAACACATCGGCTTGTTGATAAGACTGTAATTTCATTAATTTGGTATGACGATAAATCAATGAAATTCGAACTTTTTTCTTATTTAACCTAGCAATACTTTCTCGCTTAGCGTCTTCCATAATTTGATCAGCTAAACGATTCGCTTGCTCTTTATCTAATGACATTTCCGTTTGAACTCTTTTTATTGTTTTACCTTTTTCGATGAAAAAAGAGGTCATTACAACCTCTTTCCAATGTTATTTAAATCGCATCAAACTATTATTTTTCTGTTTCAAACAACGCAGCAACAAATGATTTTGCTGAGAATGGACGCAAGTCATCAATCTTTTCCCCTACCCCAATATAACGAATTGGAACATGAGTACGACTGGCAATATTAAACAATACGCCGCCTTTCGCTGTGCCATCCAATTTGGTAATGGTAATTCCTGTTAGACCAACAGCTTCGTCAAATAATTGCACTTGGTTAATGGCATTTTGCCCCGTACCAGCATCGACAATCAGCATAATTTCATGCGGAGCTGTGGCATCAATCTTTTGCATCACACGTTTAACTTTTTTCAATTCTTCCATCAAATGCGCTTTGTTTTGCAAACGTCCCGCCGTATCTGCAATTAAAACATCAATGCCTTTAGCGCGCGCGCTTTCAAAAGCATCAAAAATCACTGATGCACTGTCTGCCCCATGCCCTTGTGCCACAACAGGGATATCATTGCGTTCACCCCAAATTTGTAATTGTTCCGTTGCTGCTGCACGGAAAGTATCTCCTGCCGCCAACATGACTTTTTTGCCTTCGCCTTGCAAACGCTTCGCTAGTTTACCAATGGTGGTGGTTTTTCCTACGCCATTCACACCAACCATGAGAATCACAAAAGGTGATTTGTTCGGATCAATATGTAAAGGTTTCACTCGTGGTGCAAGCAACGCCACTAATTCTTCCTGCAAAGCTTTATACAAGGCATGCGAATAGATTAAATCGCCACGTGCTGTTCTTTCAGTCAAATTTGCAATAATCGTTTTGGTCGCATCTACACCAATATCAGCAATTAATAATTGTTCTTCAACTTCTTCTAATAATTCATCGTCAATTTCTTTTCCACCGATAAGAATATTCACCATACCATCGGTAAAACTCCGACGTGTTTTGGTTAAACCATCCTTCATTCTTCCAAAAAAACCACCTTGCTGCTCTTGTTCGGTGCTTTCCGACTCAAGTGTTTCAGTAGTTGTAATTGAAGCTGTTTCTACTACGGCATTTACTGGCTCAACAATTGGCACATCGATAGCGGGTAAACTTGGTAATGTGACATCATCATCGCCGATATCAGCATCTATCAAGAATTTATTTTGCATATTCGATGGCTGTTGCATATCAATTCCTTGAGAAAAAATCAGCGTTTAAAATGAAAGAAAGTCTACCACAAATTTAACTGTGTTTTTCTCAAACAAACCAGCGAATGATTGGTAGATATTGGATTGAGCAGAATCTATTCATCTTCCTGCGCCATGGCTGGATATTCTTTAATTCGTCTTGACTCAAACTGATAAGCACGCAAAAGTTTTAAATAATCTTTACGGTAAATTGGATTATGAGATAACACTTCATGCGCTAAATTTTGTGTTTTAGGATGGCTGGCTTGCTGAGAGAAAGTCTGAATTTTTTGATATTGCGCGAAACTAAGCGGTCGGTGCGATGCAATATAGGCGAAGATCAAAATTATCAAAAGAACAACACCCATCACCCCATAAAAAGCTTGATCCAACGTGGCTTTTAGGTTCGACAGCTTGATTCTATCTTTTAAAAATTTAGACAACATAAACTCCTTCTTAGAAGAAGTAGTGTATGTTTCTGCGCTTTCAAGAACAAGTTAAATTGCCAATAAGTCATTCAAAAATAACTTATTGGGTTTAGATATAAATTTTAGTAAATTAAAGTATGGACAAAAGCAAAATAAAGAATAAACGCGATAATGATTAACACGATTGAGATGGCAAACATCCCGACACCACTTTCGGCATCGGCTGGATGCAAATCATCATCATCGGCGATCCGTTGCAATTCCCCATTATAAATACGATAAAAGCGGTCTTTTTGATCAGGTGCTAAATGTACTGCATAATCATAAACGCGTTTCCGTTGAGCTAAACAGTAATCCCCTAGATGAATTTCTTGATGAAACACCGCCTCATCTAATAATTTTCGATGATGATGCGCCAAAGCAATAATTTGATTTTCCGCAGGCGGACTATCAAAGCTCAAACCATCAATGATAGTTGTCATGTTATTCTCCTTTTCTATTATTCTCATTTTGATTTTACTCAAAATTATTTGTTGAAAATGTTTAATCGTGTAAGCTGGCATTTATGAATTGCACTGATCAATATTTGACATTTCAAGTAGTTTTGTCATAATGGCGTCACAATTCAAAGTTAAAGTAGATAAAATTCAAAGCAAAGTACCCTTTGAATAGAGTTTGCGGTAATCATAATTAAAATAAGGAGTTATATATGATTCAACACTTTACACACCATGAATTAGAATGTCTTTATGCAAATGCAGTGAATACAATCCAATCACAAAAGAATTTCCAAGATGCAGTGAAAGAACTTGAGCAAGTTGCTCAAGCAGGTCACGGTAAAGCGGCATTATTTTTAGCAGAGTTGTATTTTCAAGGTTTTCGAGTCGAACGTGATTCATTGAAAGCCCAGTATTGGCAAAAGATGGCAACCTTACAAGCTTAATAAAACGTCACTGAGGTGGCGTTTTTTAATCCCTGCATAAAACATATTACAATCTCAAAATCCTTTGCTCAGACCATCAATTCGACAATGACGGCTGACTAAAATATTTGTTTACGAATTTCATGATTATTTTAAACAGAAATGACATCTAATTTTTCTATAATTCCGCACATTCTTTATCAAATTCAAGAATTCACATGTATCGTTTCAATCACTTTCAACCTGTTTCACCCGAATTGATGATTAAAATTTCAATTCTAAAAACCATGATGTATTGCGGTGTTCTTTGGGGTTTGTACCATGAAGGTTGGGCAATAAAATCTGATCAAGATGGTCTCGTTTTTCCTTTTTGGCTCAATGGCGTACAAGCGCATCGATATGCAAAAGCACATTGGAAACATTACACGCCACGTAAAATCACGCCTAAAGATTTTCATGATGCTTTGCTACCGACACTCACACGTTTACAGGTTGAGCCTGCTTTGTTCAATTCATCTCAGCGTAAATTCAAGCTCTCGACACAGCAAATGCAGCATTTTTTCTTTACACAACATTCAGCAAAAGTAATCGTTTAATCAGGTAGATAGGTTTAACAGACTGACTTTCTACATATTTTCAATAAAAGTCATGATTCTGAATCAATTAGGGCTTTTCAATTAAAAAAAATACCGTTAAGTTAAGTGAAAACGACAAAACAACATAGGTGCAAAAACCATGACTAGCGTTGCTCAAGTAATTAAAAATAAAGCCGTACAATCAGTTTTTACGATTTCGCCAAATGACACTGTACTTGAAGCAATTAAAATAATGGCAGATAAAGGTGTAGGCGCATTGGTTGTCGCCATAGATGAGAAAGTGGTCGGTATTTTCTCAGAACGTGATTACACGCGTAAAATTGCCTTAATGGAACGTTCATCGAATAGCACACTTGTTGCCGACATCATGACGGCAAAAGTCATTTCTGTAGGTTTGAATCATACGGTAGAAGAATGTTTAGGGCTGATGACCGATCGTCATTTGCGTCACTTACCTGTTCTCGAAAACGAAAAATTAGTCGGATTTATTTCAATTGGCGATTTGGTTAAAGCCGCAATGGATGATCAACGCGTCCTGATTCAACAGCTGCAACAATATATTTCGGGTTAAAAATCCAAACCTATTAAAAAAGGGCAAATTGATTGCCCTTTTTTAATAGGTTAAATTATGCTTTTAAAAAGTTCTGAATCGCAGGAACAAGTCGTTTTAATAACTCATCAGCTTGATCTTGTGTCATGTTCAACGGCGGTAATAAACGAACCACTGAACCTGCTGTGACATTAATAATCAAATGATATTGGTCACGTGCAATCGCCACTAATTCAGCACAATCTTTGGGTAATTGCACGCCAATCATCATGCCAAAACCACGAACTTTTACATTGTCATTCGCCAACTGTGTACGTAATTGCTCAACAATATAAGACCCAACTTGCGCAGCATTTTCCACAGCATTTTCTTTTTGCAAAGTATCAAGCACGGTATAAACCACACGTGAACCCAACACAGTTCCGCCATAAGTAGAACCATGACTTCCCGCGCCTAATATTCCAACAGCTTTGCCTTGAGTCATTACAGCACCGACAGGAAAACCATTGCCTAAACCTTTGGCAGTGGTCATCACATCTGGAATAATATTAGTATGTTGATAAGCAAAATATTTACCTGTACGACCATTGCCCGTTTGAATTTCGTCCAACATCATCAACCAGTTATGTTGATTACATAAGGCGCGAACTTCTTCCAAATAACTAAAACCTTGCGGTGCAGTATTCACACCGCCCTCGCCTTGAATCGGTTCAATCAAAATTGCCACAATATCTGGATGATTAATTGCAGCTTCCTGAATGGCTTCAATATCTCCAAACGGCACGCGGATAAATCCATCGACCAATGGCGCAAAACCTTCCTGAACTTTCTTATTCCCAGTCGCGGATAACGTCGCTAAAGTACGACCATGAAAAGATTGATCTGCCACAATAATTTTAGGCGTCGCAATGCCTTGCTGTGAACCAAACTTACGTGCAATTTTAATTGCACCTTCATTCGATTCTGCACCACTATTTGAGAAGAAAATCTCCTCCATCCCTGACACTTCTGCTAGCTTTTGTGCAGCAGCAGTTTGCCATGGAATTTCATAAATATTACTGGTATGGACCAATGTCGCAGCTTGTTCAGCAATCGCAGCAGCAATAACAGGATGTGCATGACCTAATCCACACACAGCAATACCCGTTAAGGCATCTAAATATTCCGTACCGTCTTCAGTGTATAAATACGCCCCTCGTCCGCGCACAAAACTGATCGTTTGGCGAGCATAGGTTGCCATAAGATGTGAAGGTTGATCAGGTTGCACAGGAGCAAGAGTAATATTCGTCATAGCAAACTCAATTAATGAATATTTAAAGTGAAAAGTTATATAAACAAAAACTTGCGCAGATTAAAAGGGTAAACGCATATTTATACAAGAAAATCTTGAGCAATCCTCCGCCAAGCGATTTATTTCGGTATATAATGCACTCAGATTAGTTGAGGATTTATCTATGACGGAACAAGCGCGTGATACCGTAGCGTTAATTCGTGATCAAATTGCGAAACACCCAGTTTTACTTTATATGAAAGGTACGCCACAATTTCCACAATGTGGTTTTTCTGCACGTGCTGTTGAAGCATTAAGCCAAATTGGTCGTCCATTTGCTTATGTCAATATCTTGGAAAATCAGGATATTCGTACCACTTTACCGCAAATTGCAAACTGGCCAACGTTCCCACAACTTTGGATCAATGGCGAATTAGTTGGTGGCAGCGACATTATGCTTGAAATGTTCCAAAATGGTGAATTAAAGCCATTGGTTGAACAGCATAGTCCAGCGCCTGAAGCTTAAGCGTTAAACATAAAGCCAATCAAATGATTGGCTTTTTTATTTGAATGAAATTTAGTTCTGACTTAAACCAATATAGCGAAACAGCCCTTCTACACCCAAATCTGCTTTATAAATTTGCATATCTGGATAATTGGTTTCCTTCACACTCGCAAATATATTCATATTTGGGTCTTCGTGGATTTCGTCGACCGATTGGGTCATCGCATCTTCAAAACGGTCTGCCACAAATTCAAAGCCTAAATCCATCGCAATAAATAAAGTATGTTCACAAGGTTGGATATATTGCTCTTGTTGCCAATCCACAACGCTCTGCTGGCAATAAGGACAGTCAATATTTGCTGTTGCATCTGTAATTTCAATGAGTTGATAAGACATAAAAATGTTCAAAAAATTTTTATAATTATAAAACGATTCATCCTTCACAAAAAACTAATCTTTATTATTTATTTTTGCAACAATATACAGATAAAATAACAAATGTTGCAGAAATGGAATTATATAACGATGACCGACTTAGATGATTTTTATTGTTTTGCGCTTGTAGTTGAACATGGTGGTTTTAGTGCAGCTGAACGCGCAACTGAAATTCCAAAATCAAAGCTGAGTCGTCGAGTCTATAATCTGGAAGAAGAACTGGGTGTCCGTCTTATTCAGCGTAGTTCTCGCCACTTTGCGGTGACTGATATTGGAATGGATGTCTATCGCCATGCGCAAGTCATGATGAATGCTGCACAAGCGGCGCATGATGTGGTGAATCATTTAAGCAGCCAACCACGCGGTGTAATTAAAGTCAGTATTCCAGTGGATATTGCACAAAATCAAATGGCGAAAATTTTGCCAGCATTCTTAAAAAAATATCCTGAAGTCCGCGTTCAGTTAATGGTGACGAATCGTCGTGTTGATGTCATTAATGAAGGGATTGATATTGCTTTACGTGTCCGTTCTAAATTAGATGATGATCCAAATTTAATCTTGCGCCAATTTGCGGCGATTGAACAACGCCTTTTTGCCAGTCAGGCTTATTTAAATGAATACGGTGATTTAAAAACACCTGAACAATTGACTGAACATCGAATTATTAGCATGGCTGAAGATCATCTTGATCAACATTTCTTATTATTTGGCCCAGAAAAACAGCAGAAAAAAATCAAAATTAATCCTGTGATTATGGGATCGAACTTATTGATGCTAGCAGAGTTGGCAAGTCAGAACTGTGGTATTGCCCTTCTGCCCGACACAATTGCCCAAGACTTTGCTCAGTCAGGACAACTGGTAAAAGTTTTACCTGAATGGACTGCACCACATGGTATTTTCCATGCCGTCTACCCATCGCGTAGAGGTTTATTGCCTGCTGTCCGTGTGTTTATTGATTACCTTGTGGAACAACTTACAAATCGCGATTAAATCAATCCAACACGCTATTAAATAATTAAGTTTCGATATTTAAACGGTTGGGTAACTGCCTGTACCATTTGGCCAAGGGGTTAATAATTCAAAACCATCATCGGTGACAGCGACCATATGCTCCCATTGTGCAGAGAGCGATTTATCCTGCGTAACCACTGTCCATCCGTCATTGAGTTCTTTAATCGCTGCTTTACCTGCATTAATCATTGGTTCTATGGTAAATACCATGCCTTTTTTCAAAGTCATGCCCTGACCCTTTTGACCATAATGCAAGATGTTCGGTTGTTCATGGTAAATCCGCCCGATGCCATGACCGCAATATTCACGAACTATCGTGTATCCATCGCGCTGCGCGACAGATTGAATCGCATAACCAATATCACCCAAAGTTGCTCCTGGTTTGACCGTATGAATACCAGCTAACATGGCTTCGTAGGTTGTTTCGACTAATTTTTTCGCGGCTGGGCTCACTTCTCCGACAAAATACATGCGACTGGTATCACCAAAATAGCCATCTTTAATTACGGCAACATCAATGTTTAGGATATCTCCATCTTGCAGAATCTTGTGCGCTGAAGGAATTCCATGGCAGACTTCTTCGTTGACTGAAATACAGGTGGTTTTGGTAAAACCGTGATAACCCACATTCGCAGGAATGACTTGTAAAGTATTCACAATATAGTCATTGCAGAGATCATCTAAATATTCGGTTGATACACCCACCTGAACATGTTCTGCAATCATTTCCAATACTTGTGCAGCTAAACGCCCAGAGATTCTAAGTTTTTCAATATCTTGTTCAGATTTTATCGTGACTGTCGAAGCTCTCATTCAAGATATTCCTTAATTTACCAAGCCAATTTATGAGCACTGAAAAAAGTGCTGTGCGTACTTTCAGTATTGCAATATTTTTACGCTCACATGCGCAAAACATCAATCAATTTAAGATCAAATTCATTATAGCAACTAAGACTTTTCATTCAATTTTTAAAACGTGAAACACTTATCGTTTATTTCAACTAATAATGATTATTATTAAAAATAGAAATAATATAAGCCGATCCAAATTTTAGATATAAAGATTTATTTACAAAATATTCAATAGATCTATTGAAATACACAGCAATTGGCAGTAAAACTCTAAATCTAACTCAAAAATACATAATTTTTTTCATCACGAAAAAGGAGGGATGGAGATGTTATCAATACATTTCAACAAGCAAATCTTCATTAACACTCTTAAAGCAAACGACACGATTGTTTATGCGGTCACAGCGCTTGCATTAATTGCCACTTTACTCTTTCAAGGCTTGATTAAAGGGAATTTAAAACCTGAATATTTTGCTTATGCCTTGATTGTTTCGGTCGCTTTTAGTGCTTGGGGAATGATTGATCAAAAATTTCGACAGCTTAGCGCAGAATGCCAAAACAAATCTTCTGAGTAAAAGGATGAGTGATCATCCTTCTTTATTTCTTAGATTAATTTTTAAGTTAAAAATTTGAATATTGTTCCTAACATCAGGATAGTGGTTGCACCGAGTTCCACAATAATCAAACTCAACATCATAAGACTCATACACCAAGTCGGAAGCGTAAAACGACCTAACTGATGCGGTTGTTTAAATTGATTGGTCGTATCTTTTAGCATGCCATGAATAATATAAATTAAGATCGACATCGCAAAAAACAATAAATTTGCAATCACACAAACAAGAACAACCATATCAGGCAAAATTGTGAAACTTGCTAAGACTGCTAAAATTAAGCTGGCTGCTGCATATAACAAACTACTTCGATGCGCGATATCAACGTAATAATGAGCACGAGCGAGTTCGCTGTGCCTAATCTGGTAATACTTCCAAACACCCGTTAGCATCCCAACCCAAAGAAAAAAACCACTAAACACAATCGCGAATTGTGTTGCGATATTTAAAACTAACATTTGATTTTCCAAAAGAAACAATGGCTCCGTTGTCATGCATATTACCTAAGTTTAAACTTTAAAGTCATTTTTTAATCGGGTTTCATTTTAGAACCTGTGTAGAGTGGTATTATGAAATCACATGAGTCTCTCCCATGAATTCTTTTGAAACGCTTTGGATTAACTGTAAAGATGGCTACAAACTTGCTGCTCAGTTTTATCCCGCGTCAGACAACACTAAGCAATATCCTATTTTAATTTGTCCTGCGACAGGCATTACCAAAGTTTTTTATCACGCTTTTGCTGAGTGGCTAAATCAGCAAGGTTATAGCGTTCTAAGTTTTGATTTTCGCGGGATTGGCGAATCTCTTCATGGTGAACTTAAAGACTCAACTGCCAGCATTAACGATTGGGGGATATTAGATATTCCTGCTGCCGTTGATACATTATTAGAAAAGACCCAAGCTAAAAAGGTCATTATTATAGGGCACAGTGCAGGCGGGCAATTGCTCGGAATTAACCCAAATTATCAAAAAGTGGCAAAAGTCATTGCGATAGCAGGTTCTACTGGTCATATCAAAGGTCTGAAAGGTAAAACAAAACTTCTTGCGCCGATTATGTTTAATGTCATTTTCCCCATTTCAAGCCTTTTTAAAGGCTACGGTGCAACTCAATTTATTGGAATGGGTGAAAATTTACCTAAAAATGTTGCGAAACAATGGGCTGAATTTTGTAGCAAACCTGGTTATGTCATGAATACCATTGGTAAAACTATTTTTGATGACTACCACCAACAAATTAAATGCCCTATTACCTCTTTCTGGGCAACAGATGATGAGATTACTACTGAAGCCAATGTTAAAGATTTGCTTCGCCTCTACCAGAATGCACCAACAAAATTTATCGAAATCAATCCGCAACAATACGGTTATAAATACATTGGGCATATGCTGATGTTTAAGAAGTCACACCAAAAACTATGGCCACTAATTGAAAGTGAACTCAAATTATGACTTTTTTATTTTCATAGATTTTCCTTTTCCGTATCCAAACTCGTAATCCAGTTTGGATACGTTTTTTTCAAACATAACACCACTTCAAAATATTACTTTTATTTTCATTTGAAATTTCATTCTTTTTTTATTTAAATATCCTATACTTAATATTAAATAAATGGTTTTTATTTTCAAAATAATACATAGCAACAATTGTATAAATAATGGTTTAAAAATTTAAAATACCAAAAAATATACCAAATAGTAAAAATAAACATGTGAAAAAATAGTATCTTTATATTTAAATTCAATTAAAACATATATTTACTATATACTTTAAAACACATCAACAATCTGTTTAAGAAGAAATAAACATTAAAATTATTTGTTTATTTATTTTTAAAAATCTATTTTATACCTATATAATGCATTGTAAGATAAAATAAGAGTTTCACAATTAAAATAAGGCAGTATGTTGATACTTCACTATTTCTTTACAAAAGTTGTGAGATAATTTCCAGAGTGATGAAAGCAAGCTAAATCATCTTGAATCAATAATGTTACAAATGAAATTTAAAGACCCAAAATAGATGCTAGGTGAATCAATGTTAGACGTTTCAATCATTTTAAAGCTGTTAGTCGGCTTGACCCACTTGAATGGGGAATCCGTCAATGTCTAAAAAATATGAGCGCTTTCTCCCCTCTGCAAATGCCTTTAATTTGGAAGATTTCCCTTATTATTGGATTTCTCAAGTGAATGGGCAGTACATTCAAAATATTGATAACGTATTAAAAAAATATGGTTTAGATAATTCTCGACGTCGCATTTTACTTGCCTTAAATGTTAAGCCGCACGCAAGTGTTTCTGAATTGTCAGATATGGTCATTTCTAAAATGTCCACGACAACCAAAATCGTATATCGTTTAAAGGATGAAGGTTATCTCGAAACGTATTCATGTAAAGACGATGGTCGCATAACACGAGTTTGTTTAAGTAATAAGGGACAAGAAATGATTGTTAAAATTAATGATCTTTCTTCTTTGATTTTAGAGCAGTCTTTTGATGGTTTAACACCACTTCAAATCGAAAAAACGATGGAAACTTTAAAGCATATATTTCGAAATTTGGCCCGTTAATTTTCGAGAATTTAGGCTTCACAAAGGGAGCCTTTTTTATTAAGCCGACAATAAACTTCTTTCATAAATCATTTGATGTACAGTTCTCTCTTGTGAATTCTAGCAATCAAATTTAATTGAGAACTGAATAGCCACTAAAACTCTAGACATATATAGCCATCTTTATATTGCTGAATTTCTAATCTCATCATATTTTTTATCAAAAAAAGACCTTTCAAAATAGAAAGGTCTTTGCTAACTTAAAGAAACTAATCGGAATTAGTCGCCTGTATAACCTTTAAGTTTTAAACGTGCAGCATGTAACAACGGCTCTGTATAACCAGATGGTTGCTCTGCGCCTTTAAAGATCAAGTCAGCCGCCGCTTGGAACGCAATACCATCAAAGCTTGGTGCCATTGGCGTATAAAGTGGGTCATTGGCATTTTGCTGATCTACAATCACAGCCATACGCTTCAACACTTCTTCAACTTGGGCACGCGTTACGATGCCGTGACGCAACCAGTTCGCAACGTGTTGAGATGAAATACGTAATGTTGCACGATCTTCCATTAAGCCCACGTTGTTAATATCTAGAACCTTAGAACAACCTACACCTAAGTCAACCCAACGAACTACATAACCCAAGATACCTTGACAGTTATTTTCAAGCTCGTTAGTCAATTCTTCAGCAGACCAGTTTGTTTCAGAAGCAAATGGCGGTGTTAACAAGTCATCTAAAGACAACATTGTTTCATTTGCCAATTGATCTTGACGTGCTTTTACATTGATTTGGTGATAATGCATCGCATGAAGTACCGCACCTGTTGGCGATGGAACCCACGCACACGTTGCACCTGCATTTGGATGTGCTGTTTTAGTTGCCAACATATCTTTCATGCTGTCAGGTTTTGGCCACATGCCTTTACCAATTTGCGCCTTACCTTGTAACCCACACGCCAAACCAATCGCAACGTTACGGTTTTCGTAAGATGCAATCCATTTCTGTGTTTTCACAGCATCTTTACGCACCATTGGCGCTGCTTCCATAGAGGTATGGATTTCATCACCAGTACGATCCATAAAGCCTGTATTGATGAAAATGGTACGATCATTCGCAGCAGCGATACAGTTTTTCAAATTCACAGAAGTACGACGCTCTTCGTCCATAATCCCGATTTTAAGCGTTTTAGCAGGTAAACCAAGTGCTTGTTCAGCGCGTTCAAATAACTCAACAGCAAATGCAACTTCTTCAGGACCATGCATTTTAGGTTTAACGATGTACATTGACCCTTTACGAGAGTTTTTGTTTTCGTTTTCACCACGAATATCTGCCACTGTAAGTAGTGGAGTTACTAAAGCATCCATGATTCCTTCGTAGATTTCTTGACCATCTACAAGTACGGCTGGATTTGTCATTAAATGACCGACATTACGAAGCAACATGAGTGAACGACCATGTAAAGTTGTCGTTCCACCAATAAGGTTTTTGATGATACGGTCTTTGCTTAATGTACGAGTAACGGTTTTACCATTTTTCTCGATTGATTCTTGCAAATCACCTTTCATCAAACCTAACCAGTTACGGTAACCTTCTACTTTTTCTTCTGCATCAACCGCTGCAACAGAATCTTCTAAATCCTGAATGGTCGTAACCGCAGCTTCAAGCGTTAAATCTTTCACGCCTGCGGCATCAGTTTTACCTACTGGGCTTGTTGCATCAATTTCAATAATAACGTGCAAACCATTATTTAATAATACGATTTCAACTGGATTTTCTTCTTCGCCATTGAAACCAACGAATTGAGCTTCGTGCGCTAAAGAGGTAGTTGAACCATCTTTTAAAGTAACCACTAAACGGTTATGTTCAATTGCATAGCGTGTAGCATCTGCATGTGAACCTTGCGCTAAAGGGAAAGTTTGGTTTAAAAAGTTTTTAGCGAATGCAATCACTTGATCGCCACGAACTGGATTATAACCTTTTCCTTTATCCGCACCGTTTTCTTCAGAGATTACATCTGTGCCATAAAGTGCATCATATAATGAACCCCAACGCGCGTTTGCCGCGTTCAAGCAATAACGTGCATTACGTACTGGTACAACCAACTGTGGGCCAGCCAATAACGCAATTTCTTCATCTACATTTTCAGTTGTAACATTGAAATCTGCAACTTCTGGAACTAAATAACCAATTTCAGTTAAAAATGCCTTATATGCATTCAGTTCAAATTTGTTATTGCGATGCCACTCATCAATCTTGGCTTGAATATCATCACGTTTTGCCAATAAGGCTTTGTTTTTTGGGCTAAGATCGACAACGACTTGTTCGAAGTTTTTCCAATAAGTATCACTGTCTAAACCAGAACCTGGTAAAGCTTCATTTTCGATGAAATCATAAAGTTCTTTAGCAATTGCTAGCTTGCCTTTTTGAATACGTACAGTCATTGTCTTTCCTGATGGTGCCAACATTTTAACAAGGTATCTAGTATACCGATTTATACTCTTCTGAATAGTAATATCACACTGCTAAATAGTAAGCATTTTTCTATAACAGTTTGAGTCTAAGCATAAAAAAGCACTCCGAAGAGTGCTGTTTAATTTTAAGATGATTTAGCCACTTGAATTTGACGATGTTCGGAATGCAAATAATCATCTGATTGCATTTCCAATAATCGTGAACGTGTACGTTCAATTTCAAAAGCCAATCTATCTCCTTCATATAATTCAATAATTGAATCTTCTGAAGTAAGTAACAGCTTCACACCACGATCATAAAACTCATCGACCAAGTAAATAAAACGTCGCGTGCCTTCCGATAAAAAATCAGTTAAATGCGGAATATTACTGACTAAAACCGTATTGTAAATATTGGCAATTTCAATGAAATCGGCAGGACTACGTGGTTTGAAACATAATTCTGAAAATTCACACCACAACACATCTTCGGTATGGCCCAAAGTTTCAACGACGCGGTTATTAATCATAATTGGCGTATTAGACAATGTTTGTGTATGGGTCAGCGCTTGGAAACGTTCGGTCATCCATGACTCAACATCGTCATTTAATGGATGTTTAAATAATTGTGCTTGTCTTAAAACTCTCAAACGATAATCTACGCCTGCATCTACATTCAGTACTGCACAATTTTTCTGCACCAATGCAATAGTCGGCAAAAACCGATCACGATGTATGCCGTTCTTATATAAACCTTCAGGCGCAATATTAGAAGTTGCAACCAAGGTCACACCACGTTCGAATAACTTCTGAAATAGATCACTTAAAATCATTGCATCCGTCACATTGGATACAAAAAATTCATCAAAACAAATCACCACTGCATTTTTATAAATTTGATCGGCAACCAACTCTAATGGGTTTCTTTGCCCAGAAAGCTTATTTAATTCTTTATGAACTTGCTGCATAAAATGATGGAAATGCAAACGCGTTTTACGACGAAATGGAATCGATTCGTAAAACTGATCCATTAACCATGTTTTACCTCGCCCCACGCCACCCCACATATAAACGCCTTTCGGTGTTGTATCTCGTCTAAAGCGATTAAACACCGTTTTAGTTGCTTTATAGCGTGTGAATAATTCTTTCCAAACTCGATCTAACTCTTGTACTGCTTGAGCTTGTGCTTCATCAGGCATAAACTGCCCCGACTCAATTGCTTGCGAATAACGTTCAGCTGGAGATGTTGGAATAAAAACAGTATTGGTTGAATCTGGTGGCAAATTTGACATGAGCGTTATTACAATTTCAATTGACAAAATTATAGCGAACATTGCGTTCAATGACATTAAATTTTAGGCTTAATTATTCTGCTATTTATATTAGCTAAATCACTAAAATCATTTAGATTTTATGAGAAAAATATTTAACAAAACTAAATATATAATAATCCATCATACACTCAATCGTAAAATTATCAGGCTTAATTTTCTTCAATACTTAAATTTTTACCACAAAAACCATATTTAAATAATTGCCGAAATGATCACACTACCTGTCTGTATGATCATATTTAATCTTTATAAAACCTTTAAAATTGCGCAAAACTTTATGTTGAAGGCATGAACTATGCGTAATGTCCCAAATAATGCTATTCAAAAGACCACTGTTGCGATTATTGGTGCAGGTTTTGGTGGTTTGGCGATGGCGATTCGGCTTTTGCAGAATCAAAACAATGATTTTGTCATTTTAGAAAAAGCCAGTGATGTAGGCGGGACTTGGCGCGAGAATCAATATCCTGGTGCAGCCTGTGATGTTCAATCGCATATGTATTCTCTTTCATTTGCGCCGAAAACAAACTGGTCAAAGCGCTATGCCGAATCAAATGAAATTTTTGATTATATTCAGGATATTACTGAACAATATAAATTAAAAGACTATTGCAAATTCAACCATGAAGTGAACCGCGCTGAATTTGATGAAAGCCGTAATCTTTGGGTGTTAGATTTTAAAGATCAATCATCTATCGAAGCACAATACGTTATTTTCGCTTCAGGGCCTTTACATATTCCGCAAGTCCCTTACCTCAAAGGGATTGAGAAATTTAAAGGTCAAGTGTTCCACTCCTCGCACTGGAATCATGATTACGATTTAACTGGTAAAACGGTTGCTTCGATTGGTACAGGTGGTAGTGCGATCCAATATATTCCAGAAATCGCACCGCAAGTATCGCAACTTTATGTGTTCCAACGTACTGCGGCATGGGTGATTCCACGTGATGAACGCAAATATTCACAGTTGAGCAAGTTCTTATTTAAGTCTTCTTCTTTGTATCGTCAAGTGCATCGTGGTCGCTTGTATTGGACCAATGAATCTCGCATCATCCCAATTGTCCAACCGCAAATGATGAAATACGGACAAAAATTGGCTGAAGCTTTTATTCGTTTTCAAGTCAAAGATAAAGCTTTAGCTCAAAAGCTCACTCCTAACTTCGTGATGGGGTGTAAACGCATCCTGATTTCAAATAAATACTTCCCGACGTTCAATCGCAAAAATGTTGAACTAGTAACGGATGTGATTCAGGAAATCACTGAAAATGGCATCATTTGCAAAGACGGTCAGACGCGCCAAATTGATTGTTTGATTTATGGTACGGGCTTCGTCACAGACCCACGCAATTACTTAAAGCATTTTGATTGTATTGGACGTAATGGTCTTGAGCTCAAACAAGCTTGGAAAGATGGTGCAGAAAGTTATTATGGAATCAGCACCAAAGATTTCCCGAATCTGTTCCAATTAGTCGGTCCAAATACCATGCTGGGGCATAATTCAGTGATTTTTATGATCGAATCACAAGTGAATTATATTATGCAGCTGATTCAAGCCGTTGCAGATAAAGGTGCTCAAGCTGTTGAAATTAAAGCTGATGTACAAGCGCAGTTTAATACACGCATACAAAATCAGTTGCAAGGCACCGTTTGGCAGGCAGGCGGCTGTAGCAGTTGGTATCAAACTAAAGATGGTAAAAATTTCTCGGTTTGGCCAACTTATAGCTGGAAATATTGGTTAGAAACACGCAAGCCTAAACTTACGGATTATCATTTGATTAACACTGTTGCGACGCATACAAAACCAAACGTTGCTTAGTAATAAACCGCAATAATAAAAAAGCAGGTGATCAATCACCTGCTTTTTTTATTTCATTTTAAACGGATTTATTTAGATAGAAGCCAAAATTGACTTGAGCATTGCAGTTGGATTTTCAGCTTTGGTAATTGGACGTCCAATTACCAAATGCGTTGAACCATCGAGCATGGCTTGTTTCGGCGTGACAATACGTTTTTGATCATCCGCATTTGAACCTTCAGGACGAATACCTGGTGTAACCAATGCAAAATTCGAGTCTAATAACTCACGTAGAATTTTAGCTTCTTGCGCTGAGCACACCACTCCATCTAAACCACACTCCTGCGTCAATGCTGCTAAACGCTTGACCTGTTCAACTGGCTCAATATCTAAGCCTATATCACGTAAATCTTCTTGACCCATAGACGTTAGAACAGTTACAGCGATCAGTTGAGTGTGATAATTTCCCGCCTTTAAACGTTCTACACAAGTTTCCATCATTTTACGCCCACCAGAAGCATGGACATTAACCATCCATACACCTAAATCAGCCGCTGCGCAAACTGCTTGGGCTGTGGTATTTGGAATATCATGGAATTTTAAATCGAGGAAAACATCAAAGCCCTTTTGCTGTAATTTTTGAACTACAGATGGCCCTTCATGCGTAAAAAGCTCTTTACCTACTTTGACACGACATAAAGTTGGATCAAGCTGCTCAACAATTGTTAGAGCGTCATATTCACTTTTTGCGTCTAATGCAACAATGATACTCAAGAGCTTTACTTCCCAGACAAAATAAAACCCATATTATAATGGGCTTTTATTTTGGTAGCTAATATCTGAGACGGTTTTTTCGTGCTTTGCACTTGCAGCTACTTGTGCCGCAGCTTGTTGTGCAATCTGAATCTGTTCTTTACGTAGATAATCAATATCCTTACGTAAACGTTTAATTTCCCAATTGGTTTGGAATACTCGGAACACTTGGACGCCGAGCAATAAACCAATAACAATTCCAAGAATAAGCGTGAGGAGAAGTAATAATCCTAAACGCATTGCTGGAACTTGAGTAAATAGTAAATCGACTGGTAATTCCGTTGGGTTCTGCAACACTAAAGCAAGTGAGTAACCGAAAATTGCAACGAGTAATGCAATGAGTATATAACGCATAAACACCTCAATTCTTATTTATATTAATTGTGATTAAGCTGATTCGTTTACGGCATCTCGTAATGCTTTACCTGGCTTGAAATGCGGAACAGCTTTCGCTGCAACATCAACCGATTTACCTGTTTTAGGATTTCGTCCTAAACGTGGCTCACGATGATGAAGTGCAAAACTTCCAAAACCACGAATCTCAATTCGATCGCCACTCGAAAGAGCTTCAATCATTTGATCAATCATGATTTTGACAGCGTCTTCAACCAATGGTTCTGCCAAGTGTGGATTTTTAATTGCAATCCGTTCAATTAAATCAGATTTATTAAGTGCTTCAGTCGTCATTGATGACCTCTTTAATTATTTGCTACTTTTAATATTTTTTATAATAACCTGTTTAAATACAAAACGGTAGCGCAGTACATCAATACTACGCTACCGTTTACAGTATTTTTGTATAAAAAGTACGTCTTCTTTACAAAAAACGTACCTTTTAACTAATTACTTGTTTTGTTGAGCTTTGATTAAGTCACCAAGTGTCTTAGGTACATTGCTGTCAACTGCTTGTGTTGCAGCAGCTTGACGTACAGTGTTCACTGCTTCTTTCTCTTCAGCTTCGTCTTTCGCTTTGATCGACAAGTTGATAGCGCGTGATTTACGATCAACGTTGATGATTTTCGCTTCAACTTCTTGACCAACTTCTAAGAACTTAGTTGCATCTTCAACGCGATCACGGTTGATTTCAGACGCTTTAAGCGTTGCTTCGATGTCATCAGCCAATTTAACTGTTGCACCTTTAGCATCAACTGCAGTAACCGTACCTTTAACTAAAGCACCACGTTCGTTTGCAGCTAAGAAATCATTGAATGGATCGTTGTTAAGTTGCTTGATACCAAGACTGATACGGTTGCCTTCAGCATCTACAGATAAGATAACCGCTTCAACAGTGTCACCTTTCTTGTAACGACGAATTGCTTCTTCACCTTGTTCGTTCCAAGAGATATCAGACAAATGTACTAGACCGTCGATACCGCCAGACAAACCAATGAAGATACCGAAGTCAGTGATAGACTTGATCGTACCAGAAACTTTTTCGCCTTTATCATTCGCTTTAGCAAACTCTTCCCATGGATTCGCACGAGTTTGTTTGATACCCAATGAAATACGACGACGTTCTTCATCAACTTCA